>NZ_DCXA01000218.1:0-2510 GCF_002328915.1 Aquabacterium sp. UBA2148 | reverse complement strand
GGGCGCGCCGGCGCGAGCCGCCGCGTCAATCTGAGCCGGATCGGCGCCGATGAACAGCGACACGCGGCAGTTCGCTTCGGCCAGGCGCGTGCAGGCGTCCTTGACACGCTCGAACTGCCCGATGACATCCAGCCCACCTTCGGTGGTGACCTCCTGGCGACGCTCCGGCACCAGGCAAACGTGCTCGGGGCGCGTGCGCTCGATGATGTCCAGCATCTCGTCGGTCACCGCGGCCTCGAAGTTCAGGGGCACACCGATGGCGGCCTTCAGGCGCGCCACGTCGTCGTCGCGGATGTGACGGCGGTCTTCACGCAAATGGAAGGTGATGATGTCGGCACCGCCTTCGACGGCCAGCAGCGCGGCCTGAACCGGATCAGGGAAGCGCCCGCCGCGTGCGTTGCGCACCGTGGCAACGTGGTCGATGTTGACGCCCAGCAGGGGCGCATCGTGAGCGGTCAGGTGCATGCCGGAGAAAGTCATGGTTGCTGGAGTTCCATCATGAGCTGGCGGGTGCGCAGCGTGTTCGTGCCGAGATGATAGTGAAGCAGCGAACGCGTGATCGCTTTGAGGTCAACCAAGGCTGGCACACAGGCGGCCATCAGGCTGGGCATGGGCGAGTGTCCGGGTTTGACGCGCCTTGGGTCGTTGAGCCAGCCATCGGAGAGCGCGTCCTCCATCGCCAGCAACACGCTGCCGTTGAGCACGTTCGGCCCCTCGGCGGATTCACCCAGGTGATGCGCGGGACGCACGCCCAGCTCCGGGTGCAGCTCATAGGGCTCGCCTGCCAACACGGGCCGGCCATCAAGGGTTTGCAGCGCCAGGTCCGGCAGGTGCCCCAGTTGACGCAGCAAGATCAACTCGAAAGCCCTCAACGCCGCGTGCAGCAAACCCGGCTCGGCCAGGGCCTGCAAGGTGTCGGCATAGGCCTCGAAAAGCACCGGATGGGGGTCTTGCCTGGGCAGCAATTTCATCAACAGCTCGTTGAGGTAGAAGCCGGGCAACAGGGCCCCACCCCCACAAAATGCCGGACCGCCAGCCCACTCGGCCTGCCTCAGCAGCAACACCTCGACGTCATCGCCGCGCTTGACGCCAAAGCTCACAGCAATGCGTTGAAACGGCATCAGCACAGGCCTGAGCTGTGAGTAGGGCCGCTTGGCCCCCTTGGCGATGGCCACCACCCTGCCCTGCTCACGGCAGAACATGTCCAGGATCAGGCTGGACTCGCTCCAGTCATGGCTGTGCAGCACATAGGCCGGCGATGGCCCCCTTGAGCCACCGTGAGAAGCACCGCGCAACGACGACCGGGGCCCCGTCACCAGGCCTCACTCGTAGCCGTAAGTGCGCAAGCGGGCGTCGTCGTCGGCCCAGCCGGAGCGCACCTTCACCCAGATCTCCAGAAAGACCTTGCGGCCCATCAGGCGCTCGAGCTCGGTGCGGGCCTCGGTGCCGATGCGCTTGAGGCGCTCGCCCTTGTCGCCGATGATCATGCCTTTGTGCTGCTCGCGCTCGACGATGATGGTCGCGGCGATGCGCACCAGTCCCGTGGACTTGGGCTTGCCCACCGGCGGCGGCTCGTCGGTGTACTGGTCGATGACCACCGTCGAGGTGTAGGGCAACTCGTCGCCCGTCAGGCGAAAAAGCTTCTCGCGGATCATCTCACTGGCCAGGAACCGGTCGGTTCGGTCGGTCAGCGCGTCGGCGTCGTACCACCAGCCTTGCTCGGGCAGGTAGGGGCGGACGATGTCCAGCAGCCGATCGGGATCGCCCTCTCGCTTGGCGGTCAGCGGCACGTACTCGGCAAACGGGAAGCGCTCCTGCATGGCCTGCAGCCACGGGAAAAGCTCTTCGCGGCTCTTGACCATGTCCAGCTTGTTGGCCACCAGCAGCACCGGGCGGTCTTTGGGCAAGAGGGCCAGCACCTGTGCATCGTCGGGCCCGAAGCGCCCGGCCTCGACCAGGAACAGCACGATGGCCACGTCGGACAGCGTGGCCTGCACCGTTTTGTTGAGGTTGCGGTTGAGCGCCGCCGTGCCGCGCACCGTGTGTCGCGTCTGAAAGCCCGGCGTGTCAACGAAGACATACTGCGTGTCGCCCTTGGTGCAGATGCCGGTGATGCGGTGGCGCGTGGTTTGTGCCTTGCGCGAGGTGATCGACACCTTCTGCCCCACCAACGCGTTCATCAGCGTGGACTTGCCCACATTGGGTCGCCCGACGATGGCGATCAGTCCGCAGCGCTGCTCGGAAGCCGGCACAGCCTGCGCTCCTTCACCAGAGCGGGCCGTGGACAACTGGGCCAGCATCTGGTCGAGCGAGGGGTTCGGGTCTTCGGTGGGCTTTTTCGGCATGGCGGGTTGGTAGCGGTGTTCGGAGCGAGGATGGGGCAGCGGTCGTCCCCGTCAATGAGCGGGGTCAGGCCTTGTCGGATTCACCTGGCGGTCGGGCCGGGTGCGACCTGGCTGGCTTGCGCACCACGACCACCTGACTCGCCGCGGCTTTGGGTGCGGCAAGCC
>NZ_DCXA01000265.1:0-2593 GCF_002328915.1 Aquabacterium sp. UBA2148 | reverse complement strand
GTGCTGGGCTGGTGGCTGCTGCTTGCAGGTTTGCGCAACTGGGACCGCCAACACCCCAGCGACGCCTCTGTGCCCGCCGGGCTCGTGGGGCGTTGGCTCAACAAGTTGCGCCATGCCCTGCTGGAGTCTGCCCACCACCGCATCACGGCCTGGTTGCTCACGCTGTCGAACTGGGTGGTCAAACTGGCCGCCGGGGCCTGCCTGCTTTCTGCCATCGCCGATGTCCGGTTGCCCATCGCCTGGGCTGGCGCTTTGGGTGGAGAATTGGCGGCCATCGTGCCCTTGCAAGGGCCAGCCGGTTTCGGCACCTATGAAGCCGGCGTCTGGGCCGGCATGGCCACAAACCTGGGGACTGGCTCTGCGCTGCTGACTCAAGCCATCCCCGCCGCCATCGCGCTGCACCTCTGCTTCCTGGTGTGCGCCGTGGTCGCTGGCGTGGTCGCGCTGCTGCTGACCCGGCTCCAGCCCGCGCCCGCCACCCGCTGAACACACGAAAACACAAGAACAAGCCATGAACACTGCTGTGACCTCTGCCGCCACTTCCGCCTCGGCCCTTGCCGACGTGCCCATGCACCGCCTGTCCATCGTGGTGCCGATGTACAACGAAGTGGAGAACGTCGAGCCCTTCGTGAGCGCCGTGCACGAGGCCCTGGCGAACTACGGCTTCCCCTGGGAGCTGCTGATCGTCAATGACGGCAGCCGCGACGGCACGCAGCAGGCCCTCGACGAGCAGGCGCGCCTGCGCGGCCCACATGTGCGCCCCATCCACCTGTGGCGCAACTTCCGCCAGACGGCGGCCATGCAGGCCGGCATCGATGCCGCACGTGGCGACGTCATCGTGACCCTCGACGGCGACCTGCAGAACGACCCCAAGGACATCCCGAAACTGGTGGCCCGGCTGCTCAGGGACGACATGGACCTGGTGGCCGGCTGGCGCCAGAACCGCCAGGACGGCCTGTGGCTGCGCAAGGTGCCATCGCGCATCGCCAACCGACTGATCCGCAAGGTCACGCAACTCGAATTCCAGGACCTGGGCTGCAGCCTCAAGGCCTACCGCGCCAGCGTGCTCAAGCGGGTGAGCCTGTATGGCGAGATGCACCGCTTCATCCCCGCGTGGATGGCGACGGTGACGTCACCGGCACGCATGGCCGAAGAGCCGGTGAGCCACCATGCCCGCACCCGAGGTGAGTCCAAGTACGGCATCTCGCGCACGCTGCGCGTGGTGCTCGACCTGCTGGCGGTGAACTTCTTCCTGCGCTTCTCGGGGCGCCCCGGTCACTTCTTTGGCGGCGTGGGCCTGGGCGTGGGCCTGGTGGGCATGCTGATCCTGTCCTACCTGGCTGTGCTCAAGATGTTCGGCGAACAGATCGGCGGCCGCCCCCTGCTGTGGCTGGGCTTCTTCTGCGTGCTGGGCGGGCTGCAGTTCCTCACGACGGGGGTGCTGGCCGAGTTGCTGATCCGCATCTACTACGATCGGGGCGATGTGGCGCCATACCACACCACGCAGGGCCCTGAACTGGCCGCAGAATCGGCCTGGCACCAGCCACGCTGAGGCCGCGCGTCGACTTCGCAGAAAGTCCGCTCAAGCATGACCGTCCCGTCCGCTGTACCGCACCCGCATCACCCATGACCGCTCCAACGCCTGCCACCGCGCCGCCTTCACCAGAAGCCCGCAAACCCGTCGGTCAGCGTTGGCCCGCCATCTGGGGGCCCATGCTGTGGGCTTTGATCGGTCTGGCACTGCTGCTGCTGACCTACCGCGTCTGGGTGGTCCACCACAGTGGCATCTCGCTGTTCTTTGACGAGGCCCAGTACTGGGACTGGTCGCGCAGCCTGCAATGGGGTTATTACTCCAAACCGCCCGTGATCGCCGCGATCATCCGCGCCAGCACCACGCTGTTTGGCGATGGGGTCATTGGCGTCAAGTTCCTGAGCATGCTGATCTACCCGGCCACGGCGCTGGTGATGGTCGGCCTGGCCCGCGCGCTGTGGCCCACCAGCAGCGGTGTGCGCACCGGCATTGTCGCCGGTGCCTTGTTCCTGTGCATGCCGATGGTCGGCACGATGGGCCTGTTCGCGAGCACGGACGCCCCCTTGCTGCTGTGCTGGACGCTGGCCGCATGGGCGCTGTGGCGGGCGCAAGTCACCAATCGCTTCCACCACTGGGTGCTGCTGGGCATCGCTTGCGGCATCGGTATCCTGAGCAAGTACACGATGGCAGCATTCGCGATCACCGCAGTTTGGGCACTCTGGGGGGTGCACGGCCCGCGCCGAGGCCTGTTGCGCGTCGGTCCTTGGGTGGCCGTGGCGCTGACCCTGCTGATCGTCTCGCCCAACCTGGTCTGGAATGCGCACAACGGCTTCCCGACGCTTCAGCACACGGCGGAACTCACCACGCAATCAGAGCGCTCGGGTGGCGTGCTCAAGCTGCTGGAGTTCCTCGGTGGACAACTGATGATGCTCGGCCCCGTGGCCATCGTGGCCGCAGCCTGGCTTTGGTGGCGCACCCGGCGCGTGCCGGCAGCACCGCTGGCCCCGGGCAGCCAGTGGGCGGCCAGCACCCAGGTGTCACCACCCACGCTATCAATGAATC
>NZ_DCXA01000273.1:0-3311 GCF_002328915.1 Aquabacterium sp. UBA2148 | reverse complement strand
GTGTTCTGCAGGCTCAGCTCCGGGCAGACGCGCCCGAGCACCTGCCCGATCCAGTCGGTGGGCGCCACACCCAGCCACTGAGCCATGCGTGGGTTGAGCGTCAGGATGCGCTCGCCCTGGTCCACGGCGATGACGCCATCGCTGACCTGGGCCAGGATGGTGTTGAGCCGCTCACGCTTGGCCTGCTCGATGCGCGCCGCTCTCGCCACCTCGACCGCGTCTTCCAGCGCCGCACGCACCGCGTCCATCGAGTACAGAAAAAGCCCGGGCAAGCCCAGCTGCTCAGCCACGTCCACGGCCACCCCGCTGCCCACCACCACGCCCACGCCGGCCTGCTGCAGCTCGCGCACACAGGCTCGGGCCTCGTCTTCGGTGCGGTAGCTGCGCTGGGCCACGTCGAAATCGAACAGGCGGTCGAAGCGGCTGAGGTCGGGCGCCATGCCTTCGTAGGTGACCAGGCCGATGCGGTCGGCCAGCCGCCTGGCCTGCGACAGGGCCTGCATCAAATCGAAGCCACCCACTTTGACCAGCACCACCGGCACATCGAGGTGCTGGCGCAGGTAACCGCCGTTCGAGCCGGCGGCCACCACCACGTCCACGGGCTGCAGCGCCTGCAGGTCCTTGACGCGCGCCACGGCTTGTTCGAAGCCCACGTCCAGCACGTCGACGCTGGCCCGGTCGGCCACATCGGCCGCCAGCTCCTGCAGCATCTTGTTGATGCGTCGGTAGCCCACCGCAACGATGCGCGGCGGGGCGCTGGTCTGGGCGACTCGCCTGAGGGGCGCGGCGGCCGGCAGACCGTCAGCGGGGGTTGAGGAAACTGGCATGGGCAGGGGCTGGGCAGCCTGTTGCGGGCAGACGGGGCGGTGCCTCGTTTCAACATTGTTCCACGTTTCAAGCAAAATGTTTCACAAATGAAACGCACACCGCTGAACCGACCCGACACCCATGCGCACCACTTCCCCTCGCGACCAATCAAATCAAGGACTTACCCCAAGTGCACGTCGCACACTCCCCGCCATGATCGCCCTGGCACACGCGTTGCGCTGTCCGTGTGAACCGTCCTTCACTCCACGGAGAACCACATGGCTCAACTGTCCGCCGGCGCACGCTTCCGCCAGGCCCTGAAGGAAGAAGCCCCCCTGCAAGTCATGGGCACCATCAACGCCAACCACGCGCTGCTGGCCCAACGCGCGGGCTTCAAGGCCATCTACCTCTCCGGTGGCGGTGTGGCCGCAGGCTCGCTGGGCTTGCCCGACCTGGGCATCAGCGGCCTGGAAGACGTGCTCATCGACGTGCGCCGCATCACCGACGTCTGTGACACGCCGCTGCTGGTCGACATCGACACCGGCTTCGGGCCCAGCGCCTTCAACATCGAGCGCACCGTCAAGAGCCTGATCAAGGCCGGCGCCGCCGCCTGCCACATCGAAGACCAGGTCGGCGCCAAGCGCTGCGGTCACCGCCCCGGCAAGGAAATCGTCACCACCGAAGAGATGGTCGACCGCGTCAAGGCCGCGGCTGACGCCAAGACGGACAAGGACTTCTTCCTGATCGCCCGCACCGACGCCATCCAGGTTCACGGCGTGGACGCCGCCATTGAGCGCGCCATCAAGTGCGTGGAAGCCGGCGCCGACGGCATCTTCGCCGAAGCCGCCTACGACCTCGAGACCTACAAGAAGTTCGTCGATGCCGTGAAGGTGCCCGTGCTGGCCAACATCACCGAGTTCGGCAAGACCCCGCTGTTCAGCGTCGACGACCTGCGCCCCACCGGCGTGGGCATGGTGCTCTACCCCCTGAGCGCCTTCCGCGCCATGAACAAGGCCGCCGAAGCTGTCTACACTGCCATCCGACGCGACGGCCACCAGCGCAACGTGGTCGACATCATGCAGACCCGCGAAGAGCTGTACGACCGCATCGGCTACCACGCGTTCGAGGGCAAGCTCGACGCGCTGTTCGCCGCCAAGAAGTGATCCTTTCATCCGCCACTGCTTTCAATTGGAGAGACGCAACATGAGCGCCACCCCCGAGACCACCACCCCCGGTTTCAAGCCCAAGAAGTCGGTTGCCCTGTCTGGCACCGCCGCCGGCAACACCGCCCTGTGCACCGTGGGCCGCACTGGCAATGACCTGGCTTACCGCGGCTACGACATCCTCGACGTCGCCACCACCTGCGAGTTCGAAGAAATCGCCCACCTGCTGGTGCACGGCAAGCTGCCCAACGTGGCCGAGCTGGCTGGCTACAAGGCCAAGCTGAAGTCGCTGCGCGGCCTGCCCAACGCCGTCAAGGTCGCCCTGGAACAGCTGCCCCCTTCGAGCCACCCGATGGACGTGATGCGCACCGGCGTGTCGGTGCTCGGTTGCGTCAAGCCCGAGAAGGAAGACCACAACCACCCCGGCGCCCGCGACATCGCCGACAAGCTGATGGCCTGCCTGGGCTCGATGCTGCTGTACTGGTACCACTTCGCCTACAACGGCAAGCGCATCGACGTGGAAACCGACGACGACTCGATCGGCGGCCACTTCCTGCACCTGCTGCACGGCGAGAAGCCCCGCGACAGCTGGGTGCGCGCGATGCACACCTCGCTCATCCTCTACGCCGAGCACGAGTTCAACGCCTCGACCTTCACCTCGCGCGTGGTGGCCGGCACGGGCTCCGACATGTACTCGGCCCTGTGTGGCGGCATCGGCGCCCTGCGCGGCCCCAAGCACGGCGGCGCCAACGAAGTGGCCTTCGAGATCCAGAAGCGCTACGACAACCCGGACGAAGCAGAGGCCGACATCCGCGCCCGCGTGGAACGCAAGGAAGTCGTGATCGGCTTCGGTCACCCCGTCTACACCGTGAGCGACCCGCGCAACGTGGTCATCAAGAAGGTGGCGGAAGACCTGTCCAAGGAACAGAACAACATGAAGATGTACAACATCGCCGAGCGTCTCGAGTCGGTGATGTGGGAAATCAAGAAGATGTTCCCCAACCTGGACTGGTTCAGTGCCGTGAGCTATCACATGATGGGCGTGCCCACCGACATGTTCACCCCGCTGTTCGTGATCGCCCGCACCAGCGGCTGGTCGGCCCACGTGATCGAGCAACGCATCGACGGCAAGATCATCCGCCCGAGCGCCAACTACACCGGCCCCGAAGACCAGGCCTTCGTGCCGCTGAAGGACCGCAAGTAATTCAGCATGGAGGGCGCCACTGGCGCCCTTTCAACTTCCAGCGCTGCCGCCCGGTAGGCTGAGCCACCCGCCTCGCCGCCTGCTTCGCCACCTGCCTCGATCTCCGCCCCACACGGTCATGAGCCACATCAACACCC
>NZ_DCXA01000120.1:3670-7089 GCF_002328915.1 Aquabacterium sp. UBA2148 | reverse complement strand
CAGCCAGCCCGCGCCCGAACTCGAAGGCCCACAGCGCCAGCGCCCCGGAAAAGCCCAGCGCGATGGCCACCACGGCCCAACGCAAGGGCCATGGCAAATGGCTGCGAACGGCCATGCGCGGCGAGCTGATCGACAGCCGCCGGCGCAACAGGCGCCAGCGCATCAGGGCAGCACCGGCACGCCGGTCAGGCCGAGGTGCTCTTCGAGGCCGCACATCAGGTTCATGCACTGCACGGCCTGGCCTGAGGCGCCCTTGGTCAGGTTGTCCTCCACCACCAGCACCATGACGGTGTCCGGCAGCGGGTGGTGCACCGCAATGCGCACGTTGTTGGAGGCGCGCACGCTGCGGGTCTCGGGCGCGCTGCCGGCAGGCAGCACGTCGACGAAACGCTCGCCGCGATAGGCGTCCTCGAACACCTGTTGCAGGTCTGCGGCCTGGCCGGCGCTGTTCAGGCGCGCGTACAGCGTGGAGTGGATGCCGCGGATGATGGGCAGCAGGTGCGGCACGAACAGGCAGTTCACGCTCGCGTCGCCAGCGATGGCGCGCAGCTGCTGGTTGATCTCGGGGCCGTGGCGGTGGCCCTTGACGCCGTAGGCCTTGAAGTTGTCCGAGGCCTCGGCGTGCAGGGTCTGCACCTCGGCCTTGCGGCCAGCGCCTGAGATGCCCGAAGCGCAGTTGGCGATGAGGCCGGTGGTCTCGATCAGCTTGCTGCGCAGCAGCGGCGCATAACCCAGCTGCACCGAAGTGGGGTAGCAGCCCGGGTTGCCGATGACACGCGCGCGCTGGATGGCTGTGCGGTTGATCTCGGGCAGACCGTAGACAGCCTCGTCGAGGATGTCCGGGCAGGTGTGGGCCATGCCGTACCACTTCTCGAACTCGGCGGTGTCCTTGAGGCGGAAGTCTGCGGCCAGGTCGATGACCTTGACGCCCGCGTCCAGGAGCTCGCGGGCCTGGGCCATGGCCACGCCGTGGGGGGTGGCAAAGAAGACGACGTCGCACTCGGTGAGCTTGGCTTCATCGGGCGTGACGAAGGCCAGGTCGACGTGACCGCGCAAGCTCGGGTACATGTCGGACACGGGCATGCCAGCCTCCTTGCGGGAGGTGATGGCCTTGATCTCGACTTGCGGGTGCTGGGACAGCAGGCGCAGCAGTTCGACCCCGGTGTAGCCGGTGCCACCGACGATGCCGACCTTGATCATCTTCGATCCTTTCAAGAAAGAGGCGCCATTGTAGGAACAATGGCCAACAGGATGCAGTCCATGAATGACAAACCCGCCCGGGGCCGAGGCCAGGGGCGGGTTGGCTGGACTGGCGTGGCCCACAAGGGGCCGGCCAGCCAGGAGGGTCGATCAGCGCTTGCTGAACTGCTTCCTGCGGCGAGCGCCGTGGAGGCCGACCTTCTTACGCTCGACTTCGCGGGCGTCGCGGGTGACGAAACCAGCGCGGCTCAGTTCGGGCTTGAGGGCTGCGTCGAAATCGATCAGGGCGCGGGTCACACCGTGACGGACGGCACCGGCTTGACCGGATTCGCCACCACCGTGGACGTTGACCTTGATGTCGAACGCTTCAGCGTTGTTGGTCAGCACCAGGGGCTGCTTGACCACCATGATGGAGGTCTGACGGCCGAAGTACTGCTCAACGGGCTTGCCGTTGATGATGATCTGGCCGGTGCCCTTCTTGATGAAGACGCGGGCGACGGAAGACTTGCGACGGCCGGTGCCGTAGTTCCAGTTACCAATCATGTGGCCGCTCCTCAGATTTCCAGGGCCTTGGGCTGCTGGGCTGCGTGCGGATGCTCGCTGCCTGCGTAGACCTTCAGCTTCTTGATCATGGCGTAGCCCAGGGGGCCCTTGGGCAGCATGCCCTTGACGGCCTTTTCGATGGCGCGACCAGGGTGCTTGGCTTGCATGTCCTTGAACTTCGTGGCGTAGATGCCGCCGGGGAAGCCCGAGTGACGGTAGTAAACCTTGTCGGTGGCCTTGGTGCCAGTGACGCGGATCTTGTCGGCGTTGACGATGACGATGAAGTCGCCGGTGTCCACGTGAGGCGTGTAAATGGCCTTGTGCTTGCCGCGCAGACGGAGAGCGACTTCGCTGGCCACTCGTCCGAGCACCTTGTCGGTGGCGTCGATCACAAACCACTCGTGCGTCACTTCGGCCGGCTTGGCGCTGAAGGTCTTCATGGGTGTTTCCTTAGATTAGGAAGTAAAACAGTTGTCTGTCAGCTTTGGCACCACTTCTTAGGAACGGGGTGGCCTCGCAACCGACTGTCGTGTCGCCCCAGGTGCCGCTTCACAGGGGAAGCAGACTCGAAAACCTGGCGGGGCAACAACCCTGGCGCACCGCCCAAACAGCTCGGGCACGCGCACCATTCCCGGCAACCGCATCGGGAATCCGACATTCTAGCCCAGGTTCCGGCCCTTGCACAAGGTGCGGCAACACCCTGGCGCTGGCGGGCGCGGCAGCCATCATCGGACCCCGGATGACGTGAAGTAGTTGACACGTCGCAAGGTGGACGCAGGGGATGCCTTGCGACACCAAGGGTTTTCACCTACATTGCCAAGCAATCCGGTGACGACAGTCCAAAGAGGAGGCCACAGCCTCCCAACCGGTCACGCAAAAGGGGTCAGCCATGACCAAAATCCGCTCTCGTCCGCCCATCGACCGTTTCGGCATGCGCACGCCAACTCAGGCCCCGGCGAACCCCGGTTCGTCGTCCGCCCGCCCCGTTGAGGGCTGGGTGCCCATCCGCGACCTGCACGCCCGCCACCGCCGCCGCATCCTGGCCCACCTGATGGAGCTGGATGAGAAAGACCGCTACCTGCGCTTCGGCTACAAGGCGACCACCGAGCAGATTCAGCAGTACGTGGCCTCGATCGACTTCAAACGCGACGAGGTGTTCGGCATCTTCAACAGCAAGCTGCACCTGGTGGCGATGGCCCACCTCGCCGCCATGCCCGGCAAGGGCCCGGCAGGCGATGGCTCGTCGCGCGGCCGCGCGATGGAGTTCGGTGTGTCGGTGCTGGAGGCTGGGCGTGGCAAGGGCCTGGGCCTGCGCCTGTTTGTGCACGCGATCATGCACGCGCGCAACCAGCACGCCAGCCACATGATGATCCACGCGCTCAGCGAGAACGGCCCGATGCTGCGGATTGCCGCCAAGGCCGGCGCCGTGATCGAGCGCGACGGCCCTGATGCCGAAGCCTGGCTGAAGCTGCCGCCCGACACCGTGGGCACGCACATCGACAGCTCGCTGCAGTCGATCGCGGCCGAGGCGCTCTACCGCATCCGCTACAACGCGATGCACGCCAGCGACTGGCTGAAGATGCTGGTGAACCCGATCTGATCAGGCGCTCACGCGCCCGAAAAAAGGCCCCGCACGCGGTGACGCGTCGGGGCCGGTTTGTTTCCGGGCTTGAGGG
>NZ_DCXA01000120.1:0-3607 GCF_002328915.1 Aquabacterium sp. UBA2148 | reverse complement strand
GGTTTGTTTCCGGGCTTGAGGCCGCCCGGCGGGCCTTGCCTGGTCAGACGGCGGCCGTCACGAGCAGGGCGTTGATGCGCCGAACGTAGGCAGCGGGGTCGTCGAGCTGACCGCCTTCGGCCAGCAGGGCCTGATCGAACAGGATGTGTGCCAACTCGTCGAAGTGCTCGCTGGCTTCGAGCTTCTTGACCAGCGCGTGCTCCGGGTTGAGTTCGAGCACGGGCTTGACCTCGGGCGCGGCCTGGCCCGCTTGTTTGAGCAGGCGCGCCAGGTGGCCGCTGATCTCGCCGTCTTCCGTCACCAGGCAGGCGGGCGAGTCGACCAGGCGGGTGGTGATGCGAACGTCCTTGGCGCGATCAGACAGTGCGGTCTTCAGGCGCTCGAGCACGGGCTTGAAGGCTTCGGCGGCTTCTTCGGCCTGCTTCTTTTCGGCCTCGTCCTGCAGGGAGCCCAGGTCCACGGCGCCCTTGGTGACGTTGTGCAGCGGCTTGCCTTCGAACTCGTGCAGGTGCGAGAGCAGCCACTCGTCGACGCGGTCGGTCAGCAGCAGCACCTCGATGCCCTTCTTCTTGAAGAGCTCGAGCTGCGGGCTGTTCTTGGCGGCTGCCAGGGTGTCGGCGGTGATGACGTAGATGCCTTCCTGGCCTTCCTTCATGCGCCCGATGTAGTCGGCCAGGCTCACCGACTGGGTGGCGCCGTCGTCCACGCCGGTGGAAGCGAAGCGCAGCAGCTTGGCGATGCGGTCACGGTTGGCAAAGTCCTCGCCAATGCCTTCCTTGAGCACCTGGCCGAACTCCGTCCAGAAGGAGGCGTACTGGTCGCGCTTGGCCTGGTCTTCGTTGCCCGCCAGGTCTTCGAGCATCGACAGCACGCGCTTGGTGCAACCTTCGCGGATGACCTTGACGTCGCGGCTTTCCTGCAGGATCTCGCGGCTGACGTTGAGCGGCAGGTCGGCCGAGTCGACCACGCCCTTGACGAAGCGCAGGTAGCTGGGCAGCAGGGCTTCGGCGTCGTCCATGATGAAGACGCGCTTGACGTAGAGCTTCAGGCCCCCCTTCTTGTCGCGGTTCCACAGGTCGTACGGGGCCTTGGCCGGGATGTAGAGCAGCTGGGTGTACTCGCTGCGGCCTTCGACGCGGTTGTGGGTGTGGGCCAGCGGGTCTTCGCTGTCGTGGCTGAGCTGCTTGTAGAACTCGGCGTATTGCTCGGGGGTGATGTCGGACTTGCTGCGCGTCCACAGCGCGGCTGCCTGGTTGATGGTTTCCCATTCGTCCAGAGTGACCTGCTCGCCCTTCTCGGCGTCCCACTCTTGCTTTTGCATCAGGATGGGCAGGGAGATGTGGTCGGAGTACTTGCCGACGATGCTGCGCAGCTTCCAGGCGGTGAGGTACTCGTCTTCGCCTTCGCGCAGGTGCAGGATGATGTCGGTGCCGCGAGTGGGCTTGGTGATGGCATCGACCTCGAAGTCGCCGGTGCCTTCGCTGCTCCAGCGCACGCCTTCGTCGGCGCTCAGGCCCGCGCGGCGGGACTCGACGGTGATGCGGTCGGCCACGATGTAGCCGCTGTAGAAGCCCACGCCGAACTGGCCGATGAGCTGAGCGTCCTTTTGCTGGTCGCCCGAGAGGCGCCCCATGAAGTCCTTGGTGCCGGATTTGGCGATGGTGCCGAGGTGATCGATGGCCTCTTGCGCGCTCATGCCGATGCCGTTGTCGCGGATGGTGAGCGTGCGGGCCTCTTTGTCGACGATCAGGCGCACGTCGAGGCTGGGGGCGTCTTCGTAGAGCGCCGAGTTGTCGAGGGCTTCGAAGCGCAGCTTGTCACAGGCGTCCGAGGCGTTGGAGATCAGCTCGCGCAGGAAGATCTCCTTGTTGGAGTACAGCGCGTGGGTGACGAGGTGCAGCAGTTGCTTGACTTCGGCCTGGAAGGAAAGGGTTTGCTTGCTCATGGGATGTCAAGTGTGAGAGCCCGCCTGCAGGGGCTGCGGGCAGGTTGGTTGGACGGGGCGCGCGTTGGAAGACCGCCATTGCGCCAGCGGCGCGCAGATGGGGACAGCCCAGAGACTTTCAAGGGGGCCAAGGCGGCATGATGCGCTCGCCACACGCTCGCGGACCGGATTGCGCCGGGGGCTTGCAAACGGCTTGAATTTCGGTGTATAGTTCAAGGCTTGATGGCGCTTTAGCTCAGTCGGTTAGAGCGATGGAATCATAATCCACAGGTCCGCGGTTCGAATCCGTGAAGCGCCACCAAAAAATCACCAAAGGCCCAGCAGCAGTGCTGGGCCTTTTTCGTTGGCGCAGCGGTTGCACCCCTGGCCCCGCCGCCGCCGCCGCACTGGCCCCACTGGCCACTGGCAACCCCCAGCGCACGGGCCTGCCCGTCGCAGCTATATTGGGTCGACCAATCGTCCACCCAAGCATGAAACCGCCTGTTCTGCCTGTTTCACGGAGCAGCCCCCCTGCGCCGCCGGAAGGGTGTCGATGAACTGGGTGCCCTTCGTCGCTTCGGCCTGCCTGGGCGCAGGGCTCGCGTCGCTGTGGCACCTGCGCCGCGCGCGGCAGCAGCGCAGGCAGTCGCAAAGCGTCAACCAGCAAATGCGCGAGCACCGCGCCATGGTCGAGAACACCAACGACGCGGTGCTGTTGATGGAGGCCGGCCGCATTGTCGAATGCAACCCGGCGGCGGAGCGGATGTTCGGCATGCCGCACACGGCCTTGATCGGTGCCCACCCCGCGTCGCTCTCGCCGCAGTTGCAGCCCGGTGGCGGGCGATCGCAGGACCTGGCCAACGCCAACATCGAACGCGCCTTGGGCGGCGAGCCGCAGCGATTTTTGTGGGAGCACCTGCGCAGCTCAGGCGAGGCGTTCACGGCAGAGGTGGCGTTGGCGCCAGCGTTCCAGCGCGGAGAAGGCCAGGTGCCGCGCTTCGTGGCGGTGTTGCGCGACGTCACCCAGGCGCGGCGTGCGGCCGAGGCGCTGCAGGTCAGCGAGCAACAGTTCCGCCGCCTGTTCGAGCTGGCGCCGGTGCCCCTGGCCCTGACCACCCAGCAGGGGCAGTTGATCGACTTCAACCGGCAATGGATCCAGGTGCTGGGCTACGACCGCAACGACGTGCCGACCATGTCGCAATGGTGGCAAAAGGCCTACCCTGATCCCACCTACCGCCAGGCCGTGCAGGACATCTGGAACAAGGCCATCGGTCGCGTCGTTCACGAGGGCCGCGAGTTGCAGCAAACGCAGGTGCAACTGACCTGCAAAAGTGGCCAGGTGCGCACGATGCGCGTGGGTGGCGCCCTGGTGGGCGACGCCATCCTGACCAGCTACATCGATGTGACCGAATTGCGCCAAGCCCAGCAGGCGCTGCAGACCCTCAACGCAGAGCTGGAACAGCGCGTCAGCGAACGCACCCGGGAACTCGAATCCGCCATCGATCACCTGCATCGCACCCAGGACGAACTCGTGCGCTCGGAAAAGCTCGCCGGGTTGGGCTCGCTGGTCGCGGGCGTGGCGCACGAGCTCAACACCCCGATCGGCAACGCCGTCATCGTCGCCAGCACGCTGGCCGACCAGCAGCGCCGCTTCGCCGATGAGGTCGAGACAGGCCTGCGGCG
>NZ_DCXA01000178.1:0-11658 GCF_002328915.1 Aquabacterium sp. UBA2148 | reverse complement strand
CCAGCAATCGCTGGCCGTGCTGGTGGGCAAGCCGGTGCCCGCCGAGTGGTTGCCACCCGCGCCTGAGTCGCTGGCCAAGGCTGCTGCGAGCGCCCCACCGGCGGCGTCCGAGGCCCGCTCCGACACCCGGCCAACCCGCAGCAAGGCCGCCGAGCAGTTTGTTGAAGCCAGTTTGTGGCCGGGCCTGAGCGAGTTGCCCGTGGGCCTGTCCTCCGAGGTGTTGCTGCAGCGCCCCGACGTGGCCCAGGCCGAGCAGGCTCTCATCGGCGCCAACGCCAACATCGGTGCGGCGCGTGCAGCGCGCTTTCCGCGCATCGGCCTGACGGCCAGCGCCGGTGCCGTGAGCAACTCCTTGAGCGACTTGTTCACCGACGGCCGCTTTGCGTGGAGCTTCGGTGGCTCGCTGCTGGCACCCATCTTCGACGCCGGCCGCACCGCCGCAGGTGTGGACGCCGCTGTGGCCCGCCGCGACATCGCCATCGCCCAGTACGACAAAGCCATCCAATCGGCCTTCAAGGAAGTGGCCGATGCGCTGGTGGCCCGCCAAACTTACGCCGAGCAGGCCGAGGCCCAGCTGGCGCAAGCCCAAGCCGAAGCCGCACGCCTGAGCCTGTCGACCTTGCGTTACGACACCGGCGTGGCCAGCCAACTTGATTTGCTAGACGCCCAGCGTGCGCTGTTCGCGGCGCAGCAAGCCCACATCCAGGCACAACTTGCGCGCCAGCAGGCGCACATCAGCGTCTACAAGGCGCTGGGCGGGGGCTGGGTGGAAGGGCAGGGCCAGGCCCAGCGTGCCGAGCCTTCGAGCACACAGCCTGCGACGCAAGTGGCTCAGGGCCAGGCGGTCGCCCGATAATCTCGGCGTGAACACGAGCACCCTGACCTGGCGCGAGCGCGGCTCGCTGTACCTCGACCTGATCCGCTGGAACCGCCCGCAGGGCTGGTTGCTGCTGCTGTGGCCCACCTGGATGGCGCTGTGGCTGGCGGCGGGCGGCTTTCCTGGCTGGCACCTGCTGGCCGTGTTCACGCTGGGCACCATCCTCATGCGCAGCGCGGGTTGCGCCGTCAACGACGTGGCCGACCGCGACTTCGACCGCCACGTCGAGCGCACGGCGCAGCGTCCGGTCACGAGTGGCCGCATCTCGGTCAAAGAGTCTTTGGCGGTGGGCGCGGCGCTGGCGCTGGTGTCTTTCGCGCTGGTGCTCACCACCAACTGGCAGACCATCGCCATGTCCTTCGGGGCGCTGGCGGTGACCATCGTCTACCCCTTCACCAAGCGCTTTTTCTCGATGCCGCAAGCCGTGCTGGGCGTGGCCTTCAGCTTCGGCATCCCCATGGCCTTCACGGCGGTGCAGGGCAGTGTGCCGTCCGCCGTGTGGTGGATCGTGCTGGGCAACCTCGCCTGGGTGCTGGCCTACGACACCGAGTACGCCATGGTCGATCGCAACGACGACCTCAAGATCGGCATGCGCACCTCGGCGATCACCTTGGGCCGCTTTGATGTGGCTGGTGTGATGGCTTTCTACGCGATCTGCGTGGGGTGCTGGTGGCAGGCGGGCCAGGCCTTCGGGCGTGGTTGGGTGTTCGACGCCTCGCTGACCTTGGCCGCAGCCCAGGCCCTGTGGCATTTCAAGCTGATCCGCCACCGCGAGCGCATGGCGTGCTTTCAGGCTTTTCGCCTGAACCACTGGTTGGGGATGACCGTGTGGCTGGGCGTGGCGCTGGACGCGGCCCGGTCGAGCCACTGGGCCACCACCTGAGCCACCACCTGAGCTGGCCACGCGGTCAATGAGCGAGCCGCAGCGGCCGGGGTGGCCGGTGCGCGCTCAGCGACCGAACTCGTCGCCCAATTCGCCCGCGCGGCGTTGCGCTGCACACATCGCGGCAACGAACGCGGCTTTGACGCCCGCTGCCTCCATCGAGGTCAGCGCCGCGTGCGTGGTGCCACCCTTGGACGTCACCCGCTCGCGCAGCGTGGCCGGGCTGTCGGTGGATTGCGCCGCCAGCGACGTGGCTCCGCCGAAGGTGGCCAGCGCCAGCTGGCGCCCTTGCTCGGCGCTCAGCCCCATGTCCTCGGCCGCTTGCACCATCGCTTCGATGAAATAGAACACATAGGCTGGGCCGGAGCCTGACAGCGCGGTCACGGCATCCAGGTCGGCCTCGCGCTCGACCCACACGTGCTGACCGGTGGGCTCGATCATCCTGGCGATGTCGGCCTTTTCTTCGGCGGTCACCTCGGGGCGGGCGAACACGCCGGTCACGCCCTGGCCGACCAGTGCCGGCGTGTTGGGCATGGCGCGCACGATGCGGGGCGTGCCCAGCAGGCGGGCCATGTCGTCGGTGCGCAGGCCGGCCATCACGCTGTAGTGCAGGGCCTGTGGGCACGCCGCTGCGCAAGCGGCCGCCGCTTCCTTGAACTGCTGGGGCTTGACGGCCCACACCACGGTGCGCGCTTGCGACAGGGCGGTGTCGGGCCCCGCGGCGGTCTGCACGCCCAGCGAGGTTTGCAAGCGCTCGCGCTGCTCGGCCACCGGGTCGATGACGAGGATGTTGGCGGCGGCGCGACCCTGGCGCAACAGCCCGCCGATGATGGCGGTGGCCATGTTGCCGCCGCCGATGAAGGCGATGTCGATGGATGGGGAGTTCATGGCCGAGATCATGCCGCATCCATCGGGGCGTTGGCGGTGGCTTCGGTGAGCAGGGCGATCAGGCCCTCCGCGTCGATGGGCTTGCTCACCAACTGCACACCGGCTTGGGCGGCGTCTTCGGTCAGGCCGGCGGGCATCTCGCCCGTCAGCAACAGGGCGGGCAGGTCTTCACCGAATTCGTAGCGCAATTGCCCCAGCACCTGCAGGCCGGTGACGTCCAGCCCCAGGCGGTGGTCGCTGACCAGGGCCACAGGCATCTCGCCGTCGATGAGGCGGCCGTCGTCCTGCATGGCGGCCATCTCGGCCATGGCCCCGTCGGGGTGGGCGGCAGCGGCCACCTGCCAGCCGGCCTGGCGCAGCACGAGGGCGGTGCTCTCGCGCACCTGGGGGTCGTCCTCGATCAGCAGAACCAGGCCCAGGCCGCTGCGCGTCGGCACCTCGGGCGCAGCGGCCTTCGGTGGCAAGTTGTGTCCGTCCGTGGCAACCGCTTCGGCGATGGGGAGGCGGTCCGCGTGCTGGATGTTGGATGGGGTGGACGTGTCGTTCGGCGCCTCGGCTGGCGTGGCTGGCACCAGTCGCGGCAGCCGCACGCTGAAGCAGGTGCCTTGACCGGGCCGCGACAGCACGCGCACCGGTGTCGGCCCGAGCATGCTGAGCCGGCGAACCACGGCCAGGCCCAGGCCCAGCCCTTCGCTGCTCAGGCGGCCGTCGTTGTGCGCCTGGAAGTAGTCGTCGAAGATGCGGTGGCGGTACTGCCTGGGGATGCCCACCCCCGTGTCCCACACCTGGCAGATCACCCAGGGCCCGCGCTTGCGCGCCCGCAGCCTCACCTCGCCCGACTCGGTGTAGCGCACGGCGTTGTTGAGCAGGTTGCGCAGGATGCGATCGAGCACGTGGTCATCGGCTTGGGCCCATTCGGTGGTGGGCTCGAGGTGCCAGCGCAGGCCCTTGCTCTGGCACAGCACGGAGAATTCGCTGTCCAGCCTTTGCCACAGGTCAGAAAGGGGCAAGGCGGTGGCGCGGTAGTCCACGCGTTGCGCGTCGATGCGGGCCACGAAGAACATCTTCTCGAACATGCTGCCCAGCGAGCCCAGCGAGGTCTGCAGCTTGCGCAGCAGGTCCAGGCCCTCGGCACCCTGGATGGCAGGCTTGAGCGCGCTGCTCAGCAGCATCATCACGTGCAGGGGCTGGCGCAGGTCGTGGCTGGCGGCCGCGAAGAACTCGCCTTTTTGCCGGTCGGCCGCTTCGGCGCGAGCCTTGGCTTGCGTCACCTTGTTGATCTCGTCGCGCAGCTGCAGCACCAGGCCGGCGTTTTCGTGGCGCAGCAGCACCGCTTCGCGCAGGCGGCGGTTCACGCCCAGGGCCACGCCCATGCAGGTGAGCAAGGCGGCGATCAGCACCAGGGCGAGAAAGTGCGAGCTGTCGCTGCCGTCCATCAGCAGCCGGCCGGCCACCAGCAGCAGCACGGGCACGCTGCCCGCGAAGGCCACGGCCCAGTCGTGGATGGTCACCAACATGATGGTGAAGCCATAGACGATGGCCGCCGTCACGATGGTCATGCGCCACTCGCTGCCCGACACGCCCAGCAAAGCGATGGCGATCAGGCCCCAAAGCGAGCCTTCCAGGATGTGCCAGGTCAGCAGCCGCGTGCGCCAGGTGCCGTAGCCGGATTCGGTGATGCCGAAGCGGTTGAACTCGCGCACCTGGAGCACGACCACGCCCCAGACGATGAGCAGGCCGAATGCCGGCACGGCCCAGCGCCAGTGCGGCATGTGCCAGCCATGCACCATCCAGCCCAGCAGCATGAGGCCGGCGAACTGACCGATGAGCGAGCCGGGTGAGTGGCGCCAGCTGTCGTGCAACAGCTGCAGGTCGATCCGCGCCTCGATTGGCGACAGCCCCCTGAGTGACCGTCGCAGGAGGCTCACGCCAGGGCTTTCCTCGGGCCGCTGTCGAGGCCGCTGCCACCGCCGGACTCAGCCGAAGCGATGGGCGCCACGGCCTGCGGGCTGCGCGAGCACAGCAGAACCAGCTGGGTGCGGCTGTGCACGCCATAGGCTCGGAAGATGGCGCTGACGTGCAGCTTCACGGTTTCCGCGCTGATGCCCAGGGCCGAGGCGATGGCGTGGTTGGTGCAGCCCTTGAGCAGCCACTCCAGCACGTCCTTCTGACGCGGGGTCAGGCGGATGGTGCGGCGGGCGGTTTCGTCGTCGGGCGTCGGGAAGTCCACCTCGCTGGGCGAGAGCAACTCCGAGGGGAAGTGCAGGCGGCCTTCGACCAGGGCCTGCAGGGCGCTGGTGAAGCCGTCGATCTCGGCGAGCTTGGGGATGAAGCACGAGGCGCCGTGGTGGATGCACTCCAGCGCGATCTGCACGTCGGCGTGGCCGGTGATGATGCCGATGCGCTGCATGGGCGCGGCCTGGCGCACCGTCTGCAGCGTGGCGATGCCGCGGCTGTCAGGCAGACCCAGGTCGAGCAGGACCACGTCGATGGGCTCGGCAGACTTGTCGTCGATGCGTGCCAGGGCGGTCGCCAGCGAATTGGCCTGCGAAAAGCGCGCAGAAGGATCCAGGCTGCGGATGGCCTGCATCATGCCTTCGCGGATCAGGCTGTGGTCATCGACCAGCAGGTAGTGGGAGGGGCGATGTGCGTCCATGACGGGTCGGTGTTTCAGTCGACCATCTTAAGTGGCTCTCAGCGTTGTCCGAATAGGGCTGTTCCCACCCTCACCAAGGTGGAGCCCTGCGCCACGGCGGCTTCCAGGTCGGCGCTCATGCCCATCGACAAGGTATCCAAGGGAAGACCCTGAGAACGCAGGCGCTCATAGGCGACACGCACCTGCGCCAGTTGGCGGTTTTGCTCGGCGGGCTCGGCGGTGGGGGCGGGCAGGGCCATGACCCCGCGCAGGCGCAGCCGGGGCAGGGCGGCCACCGCGCGGGCCAGGTTCAATGCTTCATCGGGCGAGGTGCCGCTCTTGCTGTCTTCGCCGCTGGTGTTGACCTGGATGCAAACCTGCAACGGCGGCAGGTGCGCCGGCCGCTGGTCGTTCAGGCGCTGTGCGATCTTCAGCCGATCGACCGTGTGCACCCAGTCGAAGTGTTCGGCCACGGGACGCGTTTTGTTGCTCTGGATGGGGCCGATCATGTGCCACTCGATCTGCCCGCGCAGGTCGGCGAGCTCGGCCATCTTGTCCAGGGCTTCCTGGACGTAGTTCTCACCAAATCGGTGCTGACCTGCCGCCACCGCCTCGCGCACGGTTACCGCTGGAAACGTCTTGCTCACCGCCAGCAGGTCCACACAGCCCTCGGGGCGTGCGGTTTGGGAAACAGCGGCGTGAATCCTGCCCCGAACGAGTTGTAGCTTCTCCGAGATCGTCGCCATAATGGTTCTTCACACGTCGTATCAAACCCGCATCATCCATGGATATCACCCAGCTGCTCGCGTTCTCGGTCAAGAACAAGGCATCCGACCTCCACTTGTCTGCGGGTCTGCCACCCATGATCCGCGTCCACGGTGACGTGCGCCGCATCAACGTCGATGCGCTGGACCACAAGCAGGTCCACGACATGGTGTACGACATCATGAACGACATGCAGCGCAAGCACTACGAGGAGACGCTGGAGTGCGACTTCTCGTTCGAGATCCAGGGGCTGGCGCGTTTCCGGGTCAACGCCTTCAACCAGAACCGTGGCGCGGGCGCCGTCTTCCGGACGATTCCTTCCAAGATCCTGACGCTGGAGCAGCTCAACGCGCCCAAGGTGTTCCAGGACCTGGCTCTGAAGCCGCGCGGCCTGGTGCTGGTCACCGGCCCCACCGGCTCGGGCAAGTCGACCACGCTGGCCGGCATGGTCAACCACTTGAACGAAACCGAGTACGGCCACATCCTGACGGTGGAAGACCCGATCGAATTCGTGCACGACTCCAAGAAGTGCCTGATCAACCAGCGCGAAGTCGGCCCGCACACCCTGAGTTTTGCCAACGCGCTGCGCTCGGCGCTGCGCGAAGACCCGGACGCCATCCTCGTGGGTGAAATGCGTGACCTGGAAACCATCCGCCTGGCGCTGACCGCGGCCGAAACGGGCCACTTGGTGTTCGGCACCTTGCACACCTCCAGCGCCGCCAAGACCATCGACCGGATCGTCGACGTCTTCCCGGCTGCCGAAAAAGACATGGTCCGCGCCATGCTCTCGGAATCGCTGCAGGCCGTCATCTCGCAAACGCTGTGCAAGACCAAGGACGGCAACGGCCGCGTCGCCGCCCACGAGATCATGATCGGCACGCCCGCCATCCGCAACCTGATCCGCGAAAACAAGATCGCCCAGATGTACTCCTCGATCCAGACCGGCAACGCCATGGGCATGCAGACGCTCGACCAGAACCTCTCCGACCTGGTGCGTCGCAACGTGATCTCGCCCGCCGAGGCCCGCGCCAAGGCCAAGATCCCCGAGAACTTCCCGGGCTGACATGAAGCGTTTCCTTGATCGATTTGTCGGTGGTCCCCGCAACCCGGGTGCCGACACCCCGGCCGAAGCCGACGACGAAGGCTTCTTCGCCACGCAGTTCATGGAGCGGCCGGAAGACTTCCGCTCCACCTCCGCCTGGAACGCCCGTGGCCTGGCTGTGGGCGCCCACGGGCTTGATCCCGAAACCGGCCTCAAGCTGCTGATCAAGGCCTGGGGGCAGGACGCCCTCATGGCTTCGCTGTCGCCCGATGACCAGCGCAAGCTGCTCGAACACCTGGACTTCGTCACCGTGCCGCCGGGGCGCGAGCTCATCGCGCAAGACGAGAAGGGCGACTACGCCCTGATCGTGCTCGAAGGCCTGGTGGCAGTGGACCGCGTGCAGCCCACCGGCGCCCGCGCCCGCCTGGCCGAAGCCCGCGAAGGCGACGTGCTCGGCGAGATGTCGCTGCTCGACGCCGGCGCGCGCTTCGCATCGTGTGTGACGCTCAGCCGGGTCTCGCTGGCCGTGGTCACCGCCAGCGCACTGGATGAGCTCGCCATCGAAGAGCCCAGGCTGGGCATGGCGCTGATGGCCTCGGTCGCGCGCAGGTTGTCGCTGCGCATGCGCCAGCTCAGCGCCCGACTTGGCGCCTTGCTGACGGCCGGCTGAAGCGCCAGCGCACCCTCACGCAACACACACCAGAACCCACCACAGGCAGACACCTCATGGAACGCGATCAGGCCTCGAAATTCATCAACGACCTCCTGCGCCTGATGATCTCGCGCGGCGGCTCCGACCTGTTCCTGACGGCCGAGTTCCCGCCCGCCATCAAGGTCGACGGCAAGGTCACCAAGGTCTCGCCGCAGCCGCTGACACCGCAGCACACGCTGGCCCTGGCCCGCTCCGTCATGAACGACAAGCAGGCCGCCGAGTTCGAGCGCACCAAGGAGTGCAACTTCGCCATCTCACCGGGTGGCGTGGGCCGTTTCCGCGTCAACGCTTTCGTGCAGCAGGGCCACGTGGGCCTGGTCATGCGCGTGATCCCTCAAGTCATCCCGACCATCGACAGCATGGGCTTGCCCCAGGTGCTCAAAGACGTGGTCATGACCAAGCGCGGCCTGGTGATCCTGGTGGGCGCCACGGGCTCGGGCAAATCGACCACGCTGGCGGCCATGGTCGACCACCGCAACGAGAACTCGCACGGCCACATCATCACGCTGGAAGACCCGGTCGAGTTCGTGCACCCGCACAAGAACTGCATCGTCACCCAGCGCGAGATCGGCATCGACACCGATGGCTGGGAGATCGCACTGAAGAACACGCTTCGTCAGGCCCCCGACGTCATCCTGATGGGTGAAATCCGCGACCGCGAGGCCATGGAGCACGCCGTGCAGTTCGCCGAAACCGGCCACCTGTGCATGGCCACGCTGCACGCCAACAGCGCCAACCAGGCGCTGGACCGCATCATCAACTTCTTCCCCGAAGAGCGCCGCCCGCAACTGCTGATGGACCTCTCGCTGAACCTCAAGTCGTTGGTGTCCCAGCGCCTGATGCCCCGCCAGGCCGGCAAGGGCCGGGTGGCCGCGGTCGAGATCCTGCTCAACACGCCCCTGATCGCCGACATGATCTTCAAGGGCGAGGTCGGCGAGATCAAGGAGATCATGAAGAAGTCGCGCGAGCTGGGCATGCAGACCTTCGACCAGGCGCTGTATGACCTCTTCGAAGGCAGCGACATCACCTACGAAGACGCGCTGCGCAACGCCGATTCCGTCAACGACCTGCGCCTGCAGATCAAGCTCAACAGCCAGCGCGCGCGCAACCAGGACCTGGGCGCGGGCACCGAGCACATGCACATCGTCTGAAGGCCCGCGGCATGACCTTGGCCAACAAGACCTACGAGCCCACCGAGGCTCGCCGCGTGGCCTTCATCGGCCTGGGCACCATGGGCTCCCCCATGGCCGCGCACCTCCAGCGCGCCGGCCACGACGTCACCGTCTACAACCGCACCACCGCCAAGGCCGAAGCCTGGGTGCATGAACACGGCGGCCGGTTCGCCGCCACCCCGCTCGAAGCCGTGAAGCTGGGGCAGGGCGCCGACATCGTCTTCACCTGCGTGGGCAATGACGACGACCTGCGCCAGGTCTGCTGCGGTGAACAAGGTGTGCTGCGCGGTCTCAAGCCTGGCGCCTTCATCGTCGACCACACCACCACCTCGGCCGAGGTGGCCCGCGAGATCGCCGCGCGCGCCGCGCAGCAGGGCGTGGCCTTCATCGACGCGCCCGTCTCCGGCGGCAACCTGGGCGCGCTCAACGGCGTGCTCACCGTCATGTGTGGGGGCGACCCGGCTGCGTTCGATCAGGTCAAGCCGGTCATCGCCGCGTTCGCGCGGGCCGTGACCCACCTGGGGGACAGCGGCTCGGGCCAGCTCGCCAAGATGGTCAACCAGGTTTGCGTCGGCGGCCTGTTGCAAGGCCTGGCCGAAGCCCTGGCCTTCGGCGAGAAAGCCGGGCTGGACATGCCGCGCGTGATCGAGGTCATCTCGCAGGGCGCTGCCAGCAGCTGGCAGATGGTCAACCGCGGGCCGACCATGGTCCGCGATGAATTCGACTTCGGCTTCGCCGTCGACTGGATGCGCAAGGACCTGGGCCTGGTGCTCGACGAGGCCCGCCGCCTGGGCGCGCGCGTGCCCGCCACGGCCCTGATCGACCAGTTCTACGCCGACGTGCAGGCCATGGGCGGCGGTCGGCAGGACACCTCCAGCCTGATCCGCCGGCTGCGCTGACGCGTCGGCATCAACCAGGTTGCGAGCCCGCCAACGCGCGGGCTCGTCGCAAATCGCCCGAGATCGAGGCTCGGGCGCCCTGGGCTCAGTTGCTCGGAGAAGCGGCGCCGCTGTTTGCCGGCTGACGCGGCAGCTTGTTGGCCAGCTCGTCCTCCGTGATCACCTCAAACGCCTTGACCACCTTCTTGACCCCGGGGATGCTGGCCGTCAGTTCGGCCGCCCGGTTGGCTTCGCGCTCGGTGACCAGGCCCATCAGGTAGACCTCGCCCCGGTCGACCACGATGTCGAAGGCGTTGCTCATCAGGTCGCGTGCGTCGACCAGCGTGGCGCGCACCTTGCCGGCCAGCAGCACGTCGCTCGAGCGCGTGCTCAGCGAGGCGGTCGGGCCCACTTGCAACTGGTTGATGACCTTGACGACGTTTTCCACGCGGGCAGCGGCCTGCTCGGCGGCGGCGCGGTCGGCGTCGGAGTCGACTACGCCAGTCAGCAGCACGGTGCGGTTGTAGGCGTTGACGTTGACCCGGCCGCGGCCGCCCAGCGTGTCACGCAAGCGGCTGCCGGCCTTGAGCTGGATGCCCTGATCCTCGACCTGCATGCCGGAGGTGCGGCGGTCGGTGGCGACGAAGGCGCTGGCGGCGGCGCCACCAAGCATCAGTGGCGCACAAGCGCTCAGGGTGGTGGCGCCCAGGGCGGCCACCAAAGCGGCCAGCGCCAGTCGATGGGCGGTGCGGCGAGAAGGTTGGCGGGTCATCGAGCGTGTCTCCGGCAGGGGTGTCAGGGATGGCCTCAGGCGGCCTCTCCCAGCAGTTGGTTGTCGACGGTGGCGCACAGCGCGTGCAGGGCCAGCCATCCGATGGCAAAAAGCGTGGATGGTTGGGTGCCGGGCAGTGGCACCCAGACATCGGTGTCGCGAAGCAGGGGGCCCAGCACGCTCGCGGCCTCGCCTGTGAACGCCACCAGGGTCATGTCCTGCTCGCTGGCGGCTTCGCTGGCGGCTTTCAGGTCGGCCTCGTTGCGCTCCATCGAGAAGGCCAGCCACAGGTCGCCGGGGTGCCCCAGTGCGCGCACTTGCTGCGTCAGTGTGGGCTGGCCCGCGTGGGAGGGAGGCGACAGGGCCTGCGCGGCCAGGGGCGGGCGATCGCGCCCGGTGCCGCAGATCAGCAGCTGTGCCGCTTGCTGCGCCAGCCAGGCGGCTTCGCCTTCACCGGCGCACAGCACCCGGCCACCCGTGGTGATCGTGTGCAGGACGGCTTGGGCCGCGTAATGGAGCTGTTGCGCCAGCCGCTCCGAGGACTGGTAGAGCCAGTCAGCGGTCTCCAGCAGGGGCTGCTGCAGCTGCGGAGACTGATAGGACGTGTCCGACATGCGGGCGATGATAAGCCAGGGGGCCGGGTCAACCCGCGATCAGCAGGTGAACACAAGTAAACGAGGCTGCCCTGCCTGCCATCTCCACGCCCATCAGCTGGCGTCGAACGCCGCCTGCAACCAAGTCAACTCAACCCCATCGATCGCCACCACGTCAAAGCGGCAAGGGGGCCACACGCTCAGCTGCTGCAGGTAGAACCTGGCCCCCAGGATGCAGCGCCGCTGTTTGCCGCGGGTGACTGACGCCGCCGCACCACCGTGCTCGCCATCGGCGCGCTGGCGCACTTCGACGAACACCAGCGTGCCGTCGCGATCGCGCATGATGAGGTCCACCTCGGCGCCGCGCGCACCGGGGCCCCGCGCGACCCGATAATTGCGCTCCACCAACGCCAGGCCTTGCTGCTGCAGGTAGAGCAAGGC
>NZ_DCXA01000200.1:0-2546 GCF_002328915.1 Aquabacterium sp. UBA2148 | reverse complement strand
GGGTGCACCGCCGTCGCCTGCCACATCGGTGACCTCATAGGCCTCGTCATCGCCTTGGTTGTCATCCGACGCCACTGGCTGGGATGCGGATGCCACAGAGGCCTTGCTGCGAGGCACCCGACGCGGGCCACCCTGCCCGGCCTGCTGACGCGCAGCGTCCATCAGGCGGCGGCGCTCGACATCGTCGGCCAGGGAGAAGTCCTCCCACCAGGTCGCCAGGTCGGCCGCAACTTCGCCGCACTGCCCACGCAAGCGCAGGAAGTCGAAGCCGGCGCGGAAACGCGGCTGCTCGACCAGCGACAGCGGACCGTTGCCCGTGCGCCGATCGAAACGGGGTTGCATGGTCCAGATTTCACGCATGTCGGTGGCGAGCTTGCCGCGACCCGAGATGTCGCCGATGCGGGCATCGAAAACGGCGTCGGTGGCCGACTGCAGCGCCGGGAACACCGGCTCGCCCTGGGCCTGGTTGCGCTGCCAGTGGTCCAGCACGTCATGCCAGAGCAGGCAGGCCAGCAGGAAGCTGGGCGCCACCGGCTTGCCCTCCGCGACGCGCCGATCGGTGTCGGCCAGCGCCAGCTGCACGAACTGCTCGCGCCCGGGGTGGCGGCGAGCCTCATCGAACACCGCATCGAGGATGGGGAAGACGCCGCGATCGAGGCCTTGCTTGCGCAACTGCTCGATGGAGGCTCGCGCATGCCCGGTCTGCAGCAGCTTGATCATTTCGTCGAACAGGCGAGACTGCGGCACGTTGGCAAGCAGCTCGGACATCTCGCGGATGGGCTCTCGCGTCTTGGGTTCGATCTCGAAGCCCAGCTTGGCGGCAAAACGCACCACGCGGATGATGCGCACCGGGTCTTCGCGGTAGCGGGTCTCTGGGTGGCCGATCATGCGCAGCACGCGCTTTTTGGCGTCCTGGATGCCGCCGTGGTAGTCGACCACGACCTGCGTGCGCGGGTCGTAGTACATGGCGTTGATGGTGAAGTCGCGGCGCGCAGCGTCCTGGTCCTGCGGGCCCCAGACGTTGTCGCGCAAGACGCGGCCGCTGGCGTCCACGACGTGGGACTTGTCGGCCAGCTCGCGCTTGGAGGTCTTTTCGTTGCCGGAGACTTGCTCAGCGGCGTCGTTGTCGAGGTAGGCGCGGAAGGTCGAGACCTCGATCACCTCGTGCTCGCGACCGCGGCCATAGACCACGTGCACGATGCGAAAGCGCCGGCCGATGATGAAGGCGCGGCGGAACAGGCCCTTGACCTGCTCGGGCGTGGCGTTGGTGGCCACGTCGAAGTCTTTCGGGCGCAGGCCCAGCAGCAGGTCGCGCACGGCGCCACCGACGATGTAGGCCTCGTAGCCGGCGTCTTGCAGGGTTTCGACGACCTTGCGCGCACGCTCGTCGACCAGCTTGGGGTCGATGCCGTGCTCGGAGGCCGGCACGTCAACGCGTTTGCCTGTGGGGATGCGCGCAGGCTTGGCCCCGCCTTTGGCGGCGTGGGCGTGCGGGCGCTTGTGGGGGGCGCTCTTGCCGAGGAACTTGTGAATCAGGCTTTTGATCATGCAAACAACCGGAGGATGCGCCAGCCTCGAGACTGCGCCACGGCTTCCAGCTCGGGGCTGGGGTTGGTGGCCACTGGGTCGGTGGCCCGCTCAAGCAGGGGCAGGTCGTTGGGGGAGTCGCTGTAGAAACTGACGCGATCAAACTGGCCGAGGTGGCGACCCTGATCAGACAGCCATTGTTCCACACGTGTGATCTTGCCTTCGCGGAACGAGGGCACGCCGTCGATGCGGCCGTTCACCCGCCCCAGGTCGTCGCGCTGCAAACGCACGGCGATCAGGTCGTCCACACCAAAGGCGTCGGCGATCGGGCGGGTGACGAATTCGTTGGTGGCGGTGACGATGGCCAGCAGGTCGCCTTGGGCGCGGTGGCGCTCGACCAGCTCGACCGCCTGAGGTTTGAGCGCCGGCAGGATCACCTCGCCCATGTACGCCTGCTGCAGCGCCGACTGTTCGGCCACCGACAACTCGCGCCAGACGCTGGTGGTGAAGGCGATGTAGTCATCCAGCACCAGGGTGCCGTCGCAGTACTGGCGGTAGAAATCGTCGTTTCGACGCCGGTAATCGGCGCCATCGACCAGGCCCTGGCGGATGATGAACTCCCCGAATTCGTGGTCGGAATCCAGCGGCAGGAGGGTGTGGTCGAGGTCGAAGAGGCAGAGGTTCATGGTGAGGGGGATTCTGAGGCCAGCATCTGTTTGAGCAAGGGGATGGTGACCAGCCTGTGCTCGGACAGGGCATAGACGTCGAGGCGATCGAGCAGGCCCATCAGGGAGCCGAGGTCGCGCTCGTGGCGACTGAGCAGGTAGGCCAGCACCTCTTCGCTCAGGAGCATGCCTCGGCGCTGGGCGGCCTGCTGCAACACCTCGCGCACCCCGGCCTCGTCCAGGGGCTGCAGGGCGAAGGACAAGCCCCAGCCCAGGCGCGTGCGCAGGTCATCGCGCACGGGCAGGTCCACCACCGGCAGGCGGCCAGCGGCCAGGATGAACAGCTCGCCTGCC
>NZ_DCXA01000177.1:8361-13676 GCF_002328915.1 Aquabacterium sp. UBA2148 | reverse complement strand
CGTGGTGATCGCCGCGAGCCGCTACATCCAGCCCGTGGGCCTGTTCGAGGGCACGGTGCGTCCGACGCTGACCGCGCCCGCACGCCCCGTCAAAGACCTGCTGGGCGTCACCGAAGATCACCACTCCATCTGGTGACCTTCGCGCAGCCCGCGCGGCTCATTCGTACTTCAGCCGCGCGTCGTTCGGGATGCCTTCGATCGGGCATTCCGCCGTGCCCACCGTGGGCCGGGTGATGGCTTCGACCTTGGCCTGCGTGCCCAGCGGGTCGGCCACCCACTCGCGGTAGAAGCTGAAGGGGCATTCGGCCACGCCCTTGTCGCCTTCGCCCGAGTTGATCTTGCCCGTGTAGCCGCGGTGAAGCAGCTTGAACAGGTGGTTCTGCGACTGGCCGGTGGAGCGCGCGTCGCGGATCAGGCGCTTGCTCAGCTGCGCGTACTGGATGCCGTAGTCCTCTTCTCCGCATTCGCCCAGCGTGCGCCCGTCGAAGCCGATGATGGCGCTGTGCCCGAAGTAGCTGTAGACGCCGTCGAAGCCCGCCGCGTTGGCCACCGCCACGTAGCAGTTGTTGGCCCAGGCCATCGACTTGGAGATCATCACCTGCTGCTCTTTGGCCGGGTACATGTAGCCCTGGCAGCGCACCACCAGCTCGGCGCCCTTCATCGCGCAGTCGCGCCAGATCTCGGGGTAGTTGCCGTCGTCGCAGATGATCAGGCTGACCTTCATGCCCTTGGGGCCGTCCGAGACATAGGTCTGGTCGCCGGGGTACCAGCCTTCGATGGGCGTCCACGGCATGATCTTGCGGTACTTCTGAACGATCTCGCCCTGGTCGTTCATCAGGATCAGCGTGTTGTAGGGCACCTTGTTGGGATGCTCTTCATGGCGCTCACCGGTCAGCGAGAACACGCCCCAGACTTTCGCATTGCGGCAGGCCTGGGCGAACACCTCGGTCACGTCGCCGGGGATGTTGACGGCCGTCTCCATCATCTCGGCCTTGTCGTACATGATCCCGTGGGTGCTGTACTCAGGGAAGATGACCAGGTCCAGGCCGGGCAGGCCCAGCTTCATGCCCTCGATCATCTGGCGGATCTTGTGCGCGTTCTCAAGCACCTCGGCCGTGGTGTGCAGCCGAGGCATCTTGTAGTTGACGACCGCGACGCCGACGGTGTCGTCGCTGCTGGAAATGTCACCGTGGAGCATGGCGCTCTCCTCAAAAAGTGGACGGAACGAAGCCCTGCCATTGTTCGAAGCAGCGTGCACAGGCCCAATACGTTGTTTGACGTAGGTCCAAGGCCATCCAGCCTGCGTCAAAGCAAGGTCATGGGCGATGCAGCACAATCGCGCCCTCTGAGCACGGCCGGCACCCCGCCCTCGGCCGCGCCCACGCCCGATGACAACCAGGAGACCACCCGTGCCCAGCCCACTCGACCGCCTGCAGCGCCTCGACGTGTCCGCCATGCGGCGTGGCATCGAGAAGGAGGGCCTGCGCGTCCTGCCCGACGGCACCCTGGCCCATGACGCCCACCCGCGCGCCCTCGGCTCGGCCCTGACCCATCCCCACATCACCACCGACTTCAGCGAGTCGCAGCTCGAACTCGTCACCGGCGTGCACGCCGGCATCGACGACTGCCTGCGCGAACTCACCGACGTGCACCGCGAGGTGCTGCAAGCCATCGGCGAGCAACGCATGTGGGCCAGCTCCATGCCCGGCCACCTGCCGCCCGATGGCGACATCCCCATCGGCAACTACGGCACCTCGAACGTGGGCCAGGCCAAGCGCGTCTACCGCAACGGCCTGGTGCACCGCTATGGCGCGCGCATGCAGACCATCAGCGGCATCCACTACAACTGGTCCATCGGTGGCGCCACCACGGAAGACTACTTCGCGCTGATCCGCAACTTCCGCCGCCACGTGTTCGTGCTGCTGATGCTGTTCGGCGCCTCGCCGGCGGTCACCAAGGGCTTCGTGGCCGGGCTCGACCATGGTCTGCGGCCCCTGGGCGAGGGCACCTTGCACCTCACGCACGCCACCTCGCTGCGCATGGGCCGCCTGGGCTACCAGAGCGACGCGCAAAGCGCACTGTGCGTGAGCTACAACCACCTGGAGGGCTACGCCAGCTCACTGCATGGCGCGCTGGTGGGCTCGCATCCGCCGTATGCCGCCATGGGCATCCAGGCGCCCGATGGCAGCTACCGCCAGCTCGGCACCAGCCTGCTGCAGATCGAGAACGAGTTCTACAGCCCCATCCGCCCCAAGCGCGTGACCGAGCCCGGCGAGCGCCCGCTGCACGCGCTGCGCGAACGCGGCGTCGAGTATGTCGAGGTGCGCTGCATGGACCTGCAGCCCGAGCTCACCGTCGGCATCGACGAGCACACCCTGCGCGTGCTGGATGTCTTCCTGCTGTGGGCCATGACGTCTGACAGCCCGCCCGACTCGCCGAAAGAGATCCGTGAGCTGGGCGAGAACCAGCGCCTGGTGGCCGCGCGCGGCCGCGAGCCGGGCCTCAAGCTGCGCCGTGCCGGCGAAGACGTGCTGCTGGCCGACTGGGCCGCCGACGTGATGGCGCAAGGCCTGCCCCTGGCCCGCCACCTCGACGAGGTGCATGGCACGCAGACCTTCACCCAGGCTTGGTCGAAAGCCACGCAAGACCTCCAGCACACCGACCACCTGCCTTCGGCCCGCGCCTTGCAGGCCATGCAGTGCCTGCACGCGGGTGAGCACGCGGCCTTTGGCCTGGCCGCTTCCGACCACGTGCGCCAAGCCCTGCTGGCCCAGCCTTTGAGTGCGGCCGAGCGCGAAGCCGCGCTGCTGCACGCCAACCGCTCGTGGCAGGCCCAGGCCGAGATCGAAGCCTCTGACCGCCTGGCCTTCGAGGCCTACCGACAGCAATTCCTGGATCCGGCTCGCCTGGTGGTTTGAGGCAGGTTTGGCTGGGCGGCCTTGGGGCGGCAGGCCTGGGTGATGCTGGAGAGAAGGCGGTACAACGACCGCTTTTCGGATCAATTCACCATGCAAAACTGACAAGAATGGGGGTGTGTCCTTATATCTCACCCACCTCTGCCGCGCTCGCTGGTTCGCTGGCGCAAGGGGCCTACCCGGAGCGGGGCCGTCATGATGCGTGTGACCTTGATCAACAAACTGCTGGCGCTGATGGTGGCCGTGGGTTTGAGCGCTTGTGCCAACAAGCAACCCGTGACCAATGCAGGCCACCTGCGTCCGCCCACGGCGGCGCCCGGCAAGCCGCCAGCGCTGATCAACGCGCCCTTGCTGCCACCGCCCCCTACGAGCCCCAAAGCCAAGGCCGAGGTGTTCTCGATCAGCGTGCACAACGTTGACATCCGCAGCTTGTTGTTCGCCATCGCCCGCGACGCCCGGCTCAACCTCGACATCCACCCGGATCTCGCGGGCACGGTCAGCATGAACGCGGTCGACCAGACCGTGACCGAGATCCTCGACCGCGTGGCCTTGCAGGCCAACATGCGCTACGAGATGGAAGGCCGCAACCTGTTCGTCATGCCCGATGCGCCGGTGCTCAAGCACTACCGCATCGACTACCTGAACGTGGCCCGCGAATCGCGTAGCGAAATCGGGGCCAGCACCAGCATTTCGCGGTCTGGCAGTGGCACGAACAACAGCTCCAGCGCCTCGCTGACCAACGTCTCCAGCAACCGCTTCTGGGAGACGCTGACGCAGAACCTGCGCGACCTGCTGCGCGAGACGGACAAGATCATCCCGGAAGATGGGCAAGCCGCCACGACCTCGGCACAGCCAGCCGGTGGGGCTTCAGCGTCGATGCTGAAAACCATTGGCGCCGTGATCGGGGCCGCGCCTGCAGAGGGCGCGGCCCCCCCGGCTGGGGGCGCGCCAGCGCCTGCCGTGCCCGCCGCCGCGCCTGTGCGTTTCCGCGAGTCGGCATCGGTGATCGCCAACCCGGAATCGGGTGTGGTGTCGGTGCGTGCCACGTATCGCCAGCACATGCGGGTGCGCGAGTTCATCGACCGTGTCATGAAGAGCGCATCGCGCCAGGTGATGATCGAGGCCACCATCGTCGAGGTCAACCTCTCGGACGAGTACCAGCAGGGCATCAACTGGACGGTGCTGCGCAACGGTTTGCCGCTGCTGCAACTGGGCCCCGCTGGCGCAGCGATGCCTTCGGGGGTGCCGGTCAGCGGGATCATCCCCAGCATGCTGAACTACACGCCAACGCGAACGCGCGGCAACGTGCAGGTGTCGGCGGCCTTGCGCCTGCTGGAGTCTTTCGGCAACGCCAAGGTGCTCTCCAGCCCCAAGATCAGCGCGCTCAACAACCAGGCCGCCATGCTCAAGGTGACCGAAGACCTGGTGTACTTCACCCTGACGAGCAACTACACGCCCGGCACCGCGGGCTCGCCGCCCACCTTCACCGTCACGTCCACGCCCAACAACATCTCGGTCGGGCTGGTCATGAGTGTGATGCCTCAGGTGGGTGAGGGCGACGAGGTCTCGCTGATCTTGCGGCCCACCCTGTCGCGCGTGGTGAGCTACGTCGATGATCCGGCCGTGCCCATCTTCCTGTCCCAGGCTCGCAACGATGGCATCGACATTTCCCAGATCTCCAGCCGCATCCCTCAGATCCAGACGCGGGAGATGGAGTCGGTCATCAAGGTCAACTCGGGTGACACGGCGGTGCTGGGTGGATTGATGCGCGATGACGTGTCGGGCAGCACCGATCAGACCCCGGGCGTGGGCGATGTGCCACTGCTGGGTGAGTTGTTCAAGTACAAGCAGAAGGCGAACCGCAAGAGCGAGCTGGTGATCTTCCTGCGACCGACGGTGGTGCGCACCGCCAGCCTGACCGCCGATCACCAGTCGTTCGGCCCACACCTCGGCGAAGCCCTGCGTCCCATGCCCGAGCGCATGCCCCTGGCACCCGAAACGTCGGGGGAGGGCCAGCCATGAGCCTTTTGCTGGATGCCCTCAAGCGCACTCAGAGCAAGGCCAGATCACAGGCCTCTGAGCCGACTGAACCGACCGGGCTGGCCGAGCTGCCGCCGATCGAAGCCGTGCCGCTTGCCATGGCTTCGCCGGCTCCGTCGCTCGATGAGCCCGCGCCGGCACCGGCCAAGCCCATCGAAGCGCTGGAGTTGGCGCTGGACCCGATGGGCGATGCCGCCCCGGCCGTGACGCCTGAGCCTGTCGCTGTGCCCGTGCCGCCTCCTTCCCCTGCGCCAGCTCCCCCGTCTCCCCCTCCCACTCCGTCTGCGCCGCCATCGGCCGCGTCCCTGGCGCCCCCCCTGGAGCTTGCCGTCGAGCCGGCCAAGCCCGCTCCAGCCGCGA
>NZ_DCXA01000177.1:7827-8290 GCF_002328915.1 Aquabacterium sp. UBA2148 | reverse complement strand
CCGCTGCAACAGCAGGCTCGGCATCGGGCCCCAGCGCCAACAGCCGAGGCCGTCGGCTGCTGTGGCCCGTGCTCAGCGGACTGGGCCTGGCTGTTCTGGCCGCGATGGGCTGGCAACATTGGCAAACCACCCGGGCCCCGGGCCTCGCTCCTGCTGAAAGCGCTCCGCAACCGCCTGAGCCTGAGCTGGCCAACCCGGTCAACCCGGCCAATCCTGCGAATCCTGCCAACCCGCCTGAGATGGCGACCGAGCAGGAGGTGGCCTTGAAGATGGCGTCAGAGATCTCGCCTGCTAACGTGGTCAAGCCGGCCGTGGCAACCGAAGCTTCGCGCACGCAGGCACCTGCCACTGCGGCACCTGCCACTGCGGCACCTCCCGCCAGCAGCGCGGCCTCGTCGGCCAGCCCCGCGCAGGTCAGGCCCAAGCCCGAACCCGCGGCGGCGCGCACCCCGGCGCCAGCCAC
>NZ_DCXA01000177.1:0-7739 GCF_002328915.1 Aquabacterium sp. UBA2148 | reverse complement strand
CGAAGCCGCCACCCGCCCCGCACAGTTGGTGCGCTCACAGGCCCAATCGCAACTGCAAGGTGCGTGGTCGGCTTTGCGACAGGGCGATGCCGCCCGTGCGCAAACGCTGTATGAGCAGGTGCTCGTGAGCCGACCGGGTGACCCCGACGCCACGCTGGGCCTGGCCGTGTCCCTGCACCGCCAGCAGCAGCTCGAAGCCGCCTGGCTTGCCTACCAGCACAGCCTGCAGGTGTGGCCTGACAACGAAACCGCTCGCGCCGGCATGCTGGCGATCCTGTCCGAGTCCGATCTGGACACAGCGGAAAGCCGCCTGCAGGAATGGGTGCAGTCCCGTCCCCGTGACGCAGACGCCCAGGCCGCGCTTGGCAGCCTGCTGGGCCGGCAAGAGCGCTGGGCTCAGGCCCTGGGGCCCTTGTCGCTGGCCCAGGCGCTCGCGCCGGACAGCGCACCCCACGCGTTCAACCTGGCCGTCGCCCTCGATCAGCTGCACCGCTACGACGATGCCTTGCAGATGTACCGCCATGCCCTGCAAATGGGTGCGGCAGGCGTGTCGCCTCAGGCCGTGGAGCAGCGCATCACCGAATTGCAGGAAGGGCGCGCCCGATGAACACCGCCCCCTCCGCCGCTCCCTCGGGCAAGCCGCCGGTCCGGCTCGGTGACCGCCTGCTGCAGATGGGGCTGGTCTCATCCGACCAGATCCAGATCGGCTTGCTGGAGCAAAAGAAAACCGGCAAACAGCTGGGTGATGCGCTGATCGCCCTGGGCTTCGTCACCGAAGAGGCCATGCGCGAAGCCCTGGGTCAGACCCTGGGGCAACAGACCATCCAGCTGCAATCGGTGCTGGCCGACTCCGAAGCCCTGGCGCGCCTGCCCAAGGCGATGGCCTTGCGCTTTCAGGCCTTCCCGGTGTCCTACCAGCCCGAGACGCAACAACTCGTGCTGGCCAGCCCCAAGCCCAACGACATCATCGCGGCCGACCAGATCCGCGCCCAGGTCGGGCTGAGCGTGTCCATCGAGTGGCGCCTGGCCAGCACGGCAGAGGTGCTGGCGGCCATCGACCAGTTCTATGGCTATGAGCTGTCCATCGACGGCATCATCCAGGAGATCGAGACCGGTCAACTGGACATGGCCTCGCTGGCGCAAGGGCAGGGCGGCTACAGCCACCCAGTGGTGCGCCTGGTGGACGCGCTGCTATCGGATGGCGTGCACAAGCTCGCCTCCGACATCCACTTCGAACCCGAAGGCCAGTTCCTGCGCATCCGCTACCGCATCGACGGGGTGCTGCGCCAGGTGCGTGTGCTGCACGGGCGCTACTGGAGCGCCATGCTCGTGCGCCTGAAGCTGATCGCGGGCATGAACATCGCAGAGAGTCGGGCGCCTCAAGATGGTCGCGTGTCGCTTTCGATCGCGGGGCGTGGCGTCGACTTCCGCGCTGCCGTGCAGCCCACCATCCACGGCGAGAACTTCGTGCTGCGCGTGCTCGATGCCAAGCGGGGCATCGTGGACTACGACAAGCTCGGCCTGACCGACGACCAGTACCACCTGCTCAACCTCATGCTGGCGAGGCCCGAGGGCATCATCCTGGTGACCGGGCCGACCGGCTCGGGCAAGACCACCACGTTGTACTCGGTGCTCAGCCACATGAACGACGAAAGCGTCAACATCATGACGCTGGAAGACCCGGTCGAGTACCCCATCACGCGGATCCGGCAGACCTCCATCTCGGACGGCAGCAAGATCAACTTCTCGGATGGCGTGCGCTCGATGATGCGCCAGGACCCGGACATCATCCTCGTGGGTGAGGTGCGTGACCAGGACACGGCCGAGATGGCCTTCCGTGCCGCCATGACGGGTCACCAGGTCTTCTCGACCCTGCACACCAACTCGGCCTTGCGCAGCTTCCAGCGCATCAAGGACCTGGGCGTTTCGACCGAGGTGATGGCGGGCAACATCATCGGCATCGTCGCGCAGCGCTTGGTTCGGCGCCTGTGCCCGCACTGCCGCGAGGCCGTCGTGGTCACCGAAGACAGCGTGGAGGCCACCCTGATTGGCCCGCATGCCATCGGGCGCACGCTGTACCGCGCCCACCAGGGCGGGTGCGAGGCCTGCGGCTTTCGCAGCTACAAGGGGCGCCTGGCCATCATGGAAATGCTGCGCATGGATGCCAACCTCGACGAGCTCATCACCCGCAACGCCAGCCTGGCCGAATTGACCGCCCACGCGCTGGCGCACGGGTTCGTGCCCATGGCCGACGATGGCCTGCGCCGGGTGCTCGAAGGCGTCACCACCGTGGAAGAAGTGGGTCGCGTGGTGGACCTGACCACCCGCCTGTAGAAAAGGGCTGCCTGCACCATGCCGCGTTACCGTTACCGCGCCATCAACGAAGGTGGAAACATCATCAAGGGCGAGGTCTCCGCCCTGCACGAGGCCGATCTGCGTGCGCAGTTGACGGCATCGAGCCTGTCCCTGATCCGCTTCACCGTTGCACGCAGTGGCGGCATCCGGCAGGCCCGCCTGCCCGCGCGCGAACTCATCAACCTGCTGTTTCACATGCAGATGCTGCTGCGCGCTGGCGTGCCCCTGATCGCGGCCCTGCAAGACCTGCGCGATGGCGCCGACAACCAGGAACTGCGCCAGGTGGCTGCCAGCCTGATCGACCGCATCCAGAACGGCAGCACGCTGGCCGATGCGATGGCTGCCGACCCCGGCGTTTTCAGCGAGGTCATGGTGCACCTGGTGCGCTCGGGTGAGGTCACAGGGCAACTGTCCGAGGTGCTGGGTGAGCTGGTGCGTTCGCTGAAGTGGCAGTCCGAGCTGGCCTCGCAGACCAAGAAGCTGCTGATGTACCCGGCGTTCGTGACCATCACCATCACCGGCGTGGTGGTGTTCCTGATGGTCTACCTGGTGCCGCAGCTGGTGAGCTTCATCCGCAACATGGGGCAAGACATCCCCTTTCAAACCAGGCTGCTGATCTGGTTGTCGGGCGCCTTCGTCAACTACTGGTGGCTCATCCTGCCGACCCCGGTCGCGGTGGTCTTGGGGGTGGGGGCGGCCGCGCGCGCGAACGAGCAATTTCGCTTCAAGCTGCATGAAATCATGCTGCGCATCCCGGTGCTGGGCCCCGTCATCAAAAAGATCATCCTGGCCCGCATCACGGACAGCTTCGCGCTCATGTACCGCACCGGCATCCCGGTGATCGAGGCCTTGAGCTACTGTGAGCGCATCACCACCAACCTGCCCGTGCAGCAGGCCCTGGTCCGCACCCGTGAGCGCATCGCCAATGGCACCTCCATCAGCGATGCCTTCGGCGCCGAGAGCCTGTTCCCCACCCTGGTCGTGCGCATGTTGCGCGTGGGCGAGTCCACGGGCGGGCTCGACGAAGCCCTGGCCAACGTGAGCTACTTTTTCACGCGCGACATCGAGGAATCCATCGAGCGCGTGCAAGCGCTGATCGAACCCGTGCTCACCGTTGTGCTGGGCCTGATCCTGGGCTGGATCATGCTGGCCGTTCTGGGCCCCATCTACGACACCATTTCCAGAATCAGGGCATGACTGCGCTAACCTTTTCAAGTTCCAGCTTGCTGCTGGTCAACCCACGGCAGACTCAGTGGTTTTCTGGTCGGGGCGAAGCCATGGACCCGCCCGACTCACCGCCTTCAAGGGTGAGCGTGGTGGCCGACCTGGTCGAGGAAAGCCACATCTGCATCAGCGTGCCCGGCATCGTCGGGCGCGACCGCCAGAGCTTCATCGAGGGGCGGTACCAGGCCATGCTGCCTGACGTGGCCTTGCGCGGCGCCTGGCAGAAGGCGTCGGCCCAACCCCTGTTGCCCAAGCCCTTCGAGCTGCATGCCATGGGCGTGTCCTCGCCGGCCCTGATCGCACAGCTCGATGAACTGACCCGCGCCGGCCACCCGATTGACGGCGTCTGGTCGCTGAGCTACCTCATGGCGCACTGGGCAACGCGGCAGGCCTCGCTGTCAGGCCAGCCGTGGGTGATGCTGTGCCTGGGGTTGTCGTATGGCATGCGCATGGTGCTGCTGCACAAGCAGGTGCCCGTGTTTTCCCGGTTGCTGCTCAGTGCCGACCCTGGTGCGCAGGCGCAGGAGGTGGGCCAGACCCTGAAGTACCTGGCGGACAACCGCGTCCTTGAGCGCGATGTGCGGCCCGCCATCGTGGCGATGGACCCGGTGCCCGAGTTCCTTCAGGGCTTGCAGAGCCAGGGGCTCAAACTGTTGCCCGAGGCCGTCCCCCGTCACGCGGGGGGCATGCTGACCGAGGTGTTGACGCTGGCTGGTTCGCGGGCCCCCGGCAACCTCGCCAACCTTGAGCTGCGTCGCCATCACCTGGCGCAACGCACCCGCCAGGGCTTGCGTCTGCTCACCGGCGTGGTGGTGCTGGCGGGGGGCGCTGGCCTGTTGATGCAGGGCCGGGCCTTGCAGGCCGGCACCGAGGAAAGCCGCCAGCACCAGCAGCAGGCCGCCGAGATGACGCAGGCCGCCCAGGCCATCCGCGATGACCTGGCTCGGCGCAACATCAACGTGCCCCTGCTGCGGCTGGCCCTGCAGGTGCAACAGCAGGAGCTGCAGTCCGGCATCGATCCAGTACAGCAGCTGTGGCAACTGGGGCAACTCATGACAGGCAACCCTCAGGCGCAGCTGGTGCGCTCTGAGCAAGCGCTGCGTGAGCAGGCCTGCTCAGATTTGCACGCCTCAGCGGAAGCGGCCGCAGCGGGCACTGAATCGAGCGGGCTGCAGGTCGAATGGCAGTTCGATGTGCGCCCCGGTGCAGACCTGTCACCGCGCCAGCGCCAGGCTTTGCTGGAAGGCTTGGTCAAGACCGTCGCCGCATGGCCTCAATGGCTGGTCAAGACCAACCCCGAGCGCCAGGAAAGTGCCTCCGCCCTGACGGGAGGCAAAGGCTCGCCCATTGATCGCGCCACGACAGAGTGGCGCTGGTGCCTGGTGCCGCGCACCAACCTGCCGGAGGTGACGCCATGAATCAGCGCTGGTCCGTGGTTCGACCGCTTGTCAGGCCCGCCCTGATGCTGCTGGTGCAGGTGGCGGCTGCTCTGATGCTGATGTCGGCCATCCTGTGGGGCGTGCAAAGCTTCATGTCGCCCGACTGGCGGCAGGCCGACTCAACCTTGCAGGCGGCGCAGGCACAACTCGACGAGGCCCGCCAGGAGCAGGCCGATGTGCAGACCCACCTGCCTCGCTTCCATCAACTCGTCGCGGCTGGCCTGTTGGGGGGAGAGCCTCGTGCCGCCTGGGTGGAAGACCTGCTGCACACCGCCAGGCAGCAGGGCCTGCAAGACCAGGTCAGCTTCTCGCTGGCGGCCCCTGAGTCCGTTGAGCTGCCGCAATCCGAACTGGCCCAGTCCCGCGTGCAGCGCCATGTGCTTGAACTGCAGATGACGCAGGTCCATGAAGTCGAAGCCTTGCGGCTGATCCAGCAACTGCAGGCCCGCCATGCCGAGGTGACGCGCATGGCCTCCTGCCTGTTTGCGCAGCCCACCCCTGCGGGCCTCAGCGTGCAGTGCCGCATCAATTTCCTGCACATTGACCCCACCCCCGCAACCGACAACAATGCCTCCGAATAGGGCGCACAGGTTTGCCATGCCACATGTCTTCACAAACTCCATCCATGCGCGCCTGATCGCGGCCCTGGTTTGTTGCATGGCGCTGGGGCAAGGCCGCGCCGCATCCGTGCCCGCTGTGCCCGCCTTGAACGAGCCGGGCGCGGCAGCCTCATGGCCACGCATCTTTTATCAAGCCGAGGAACGCGCGGACATCGAACTCCGCCGGCGCGCCGAAGAAGGCGGCGCCACCCCTGCTGCCGCAGCGCTCCCCCTGGTCTACAGGCTGGAAGGGCTGGCCCACGGGCGCAAGGGCGCTTCGGCCTGGATCAATGGCCAGGTGCTGCGTCAGGGCGAGAGCCACGCAAGCGGGCGCACCGTGTTCATCGGCCAGGGCATCGTGCGCTTGCGGCTGGCGGGCGAGCCAGACATCGTGCTGCGACCGGGCCAGCAAGCCGCTGAAACCGGTGAGTTGCTGCAAGACGTCGTCCCCGCCGGCACTTTTCGCAAGGTCAAACCATGAACCGCACCGCATGCCCCTCCCTCTTGCAGGCCCGGCCGGCGTGGGCGCCACGCCTGGCGCGCGGCTTCTCTCTGGTCGAAATGGCGGTGGTGCTCCTCATCGTGGGCTTGCTGGCCTCGGTCTTCCTGCCGGCCACCAACACCATGCTCGACAACAGCCGGCGCAAGGAAACCCGCGCCAAGCTCGAGGCGCTTGAGCAGTCCCTGGTCCGCTTCGCGGTGGTGAACAGGCGCCTGCCCTGTCCGGCCAACGGCGCGCTGGCCGCAGGCAACCCCGAGCAAGGGCTGGAGCAGCCTCACCCGGGCACCGCCGCCTGCACGGCCGTCGCGCTGACCAATGGCGTGGTGCCCTGGCGCACGCTCGGCCTGGCTCAGGGTGACGTGACCGATGCCTGGAACACCCTGGTCAGCTACCGGGTCTGGGCCGGTGCCGCCGTGGCCGCGTCTTCCCTGACGCAGCCTGACGGGCTGAACATGTCCAACCTCGACCCCGCCACCCAGAACGCCCAGATCCAGGCTTTTCTGCAGGCGCGTGGCTTTCGGGCCTGCAATGCCAACCCTTGCGCCGTCGGTGCCGCGGCTGAGCTGTCTTCGCGCACCGGCATGACGGGGGCCGCCTTTGTGCTCATCAGCCACGGGGCCAACCGCGTTGGCGGCTTCTCCGCCGAGGGGCTGTACCTGGCCACGGCCAACGGCCCCGGTCCGGGGGCGCTGGAGAACATCAACTTCAATGCCCAGGCACCCCGCACCACCACCCCCAACGACTTCTACATCGACGCCAACTACGCCGAGAACCCCGCTGCCTATTTCGACGACATCGTGCTGCGGCCCGCGGTGATGTCCACGGTGCAAGGGGCCAACCTGGGCCCGCGCCCGGCGCCTTGATCAGCTGTCAACAGCCAGCGACCATGACCGCCACCCGCAGCCCATCCACAGCCTGCCCAGTGCGCCGTCGCTCGCTCAGGGGGGGCGCCATGCTGGCCATGGTCGCCGCGTTGCTGGTGGCTGCCGCCGCCACGCTGGCCATCCGCATGGCGAGCAGGGTCGATGAGCAAACCCAGCGCTTCACCCAGACCCAGGCCCACATGCAGCGCATCCAGTTGGCCCTGCACGCCTTTGCCGCCAGCCATGGACGCCTGCCGTGCCCGGCCAATGGCGCGCTCGACACCGGCCTGGCCGCGCCCAACGCCGCCACGACGCTGTGCACCTCGCGCAATGGCATCGTGCCCTGGGCCACGCTCGGCCTGAGCCGGGAAGACAGCCTTGATGCCTGGGGGCGCAAGATCTCCTATCGCGTTCCAGACGGGGCTGCCGGCGTGACCATTGCCCAAGGCGCCAGCATGAGCGACTGCGACACCGTGGAAGCTGCCCCGACCGCCCCCACTGGCCCGGGCTTTCAGTGCACCGCGGCCCACGACGTGATGCCCGGGCCAGGCCCGAACACCTACCTCGACCCCACCTTGCGGCCTGGCCTGACGGTGCGTGTCTCGGGTGCCAACCAGAACCAGATGGCCTGGGTGCTGATCAGCCACGGTGCCAGCGGCCAGGGTGCCTGGTTGACGGGGGGGGCGCGCATGACCTTGCCCGCCAGCGCCGACGAGCTGGCCAACACGCAAGCCCCGTCCACGCCGCCGGCCGCCAC
>NZ_DCXA01000124.1:12367-13778 GCF_002328915.1 Aquabacterium sp. UBA2148 | reverse complement strand
CCCGCCAGTGGCTCGACGTCTTCAACCCGGCCAACATCCCTTGGCTGAACCCGGACGTCATCTCCACCACCGCCCGCGAAGGCGGCATGAACCTCGTGCGCGGTGCCGCCAACTGGGCCGATGACCTGCAGCGCATCGCGCGCAACCTGCCGCCCGCTGGGGCAGAGGCCTTCAAGCCGGGCGAGAACGTGGCCATCACGCCAGGCAGGGTCGTGTTTCGCAACGACCTCATCGAGCTGATCCAGTACAGCCCCACCACCGAGACCGTGCACCCCGAACCCGTGCTCATCGTGCCGGCCTGGATCATGAAGTACTACATCCTCGACCTGGCGCCACACAACTCGCTGGTCAAGCACCTGGTTGACCAAGGCCACACGGTGTTCATGATCTCCTGGAAGAACCCCACGGAGGACGACCGCTGCAAGGGCCTGGACGACTACCGCCAGGACGGCGTGATGGCCGCGCTCGACACCATCGGCCGCATCGCGCCCGGCCAGAAGGTGCACGCCACCGGCTATTGCCTGGGCGGCACGCTGCTGATGATCGCCGCCGCCACCATGGGCCGTGAAAAGGACGATCGCCTCGCGTCGATGACGCTGTTCGCCGCGCAGGGCGACTTCACCGAGGCCGGCGAGCTGCTCATGTTCATCAACGAGAGCGAGGTCGAGCTCATCGAGTCGATGATGGCTCAGCAGGGCTACCTCAAGGGCTCGCAGATGGCTGGCACCTTCCAGCTGCTGCACGCCGACGACCTGATCTGGTCGCGCGCGCTCAAGAACTACATGCTCGGCCAGCGCGACCGCCCCAACGACCTGATGGCCTGGAATGCCGACACCACGCGCATGCCCTATCGCATGCATTCGGAGTACCTGCACAAGCTCTTCTTGCACAACGACCTGGCCGGTGGCCGCTACGAGGTCGATGGCCGCCCCATCTGGTTCACCGACATCCACGTGCCCTGCTTCGCGGTGGGCACCGTGACCGACCACGTCGCGCCCTGGAAGTCCGTCTACAAGCTGCACCTGCTCCCGCTGGACATCACCTTCGTGCTCACCAGCGGCGGCCACAACGCCGGCATCGTCAGCGAGCCCGGGCACAAAGGCCGCCACTTCCAGGTTCACCACCGCCCCCCCACCGAAGCCTACGTCTCGCCCGAGCGCTGGCAGGCCGAGGTGCCCCACACAGAAGGCTCTTGGTGGCCCACGTGGCAGGCCTGGTTGGCCGCTCACTCGGGTTCACGCCAGGCGCCTCCGCCCATGGGTGTGCCGGGCCGCAAGCAGAAGCTGCCCGACGCCCCCGGTCACTATGTCAAGCAAGCGTGACCCTCGCGCGAGCAGACAAGCGAGCAAACAGCCCAGGCCAAGACCATGAGCCCGCCTGACACCCCCCGGCTGCTGGAAAACCGCTGCTA
>NZ_DCXA01000124.1:11487-12314 GCF_002328915.1 Aquabacterium sp. UBA2148 | reverse complement strand
GAAAACCGCTGCTACGACGAACTCGCCATCGGCGAGTCGGCCAGCCTCACCCGCACACTGACTCTGCAGGACATCGAGCTCTTCGCGCTGCTCAGCGGGGACGTCAACCCCGCGCACCTGGACGAGGCCTACGCCCGCGAGACGCCCTTTCACAAGGTCATCGCGCACGGCATGTGGGGTGGCACCCTCATTTCCACGGTGCTGGGCACGCGCCTGCCCGGCCCGGGCACCATCTACGTCAAACAGTCGCTGGCCTTCGTGCGGCCGGTGGGGCTGGGCGACGTGGTCACCGTCACCGTGACGGTGAAGCACAAGCTCGAGAACCACCGCGTCGTCCTCGACTGCCTGTGCAGCAACCAGGCCGGCAAGCCCGTCATCACCGGCGAGGCCGAGGTCATCGCGCCCGACGTGAAGGTGTGCCGCCCTGCCGCCCCCCTGCCTGAACTGCAGCTGCGTCACCACGAGGGTTTCACGCGGTTGATGCAACGTGTGCAAGGCCTGAGGCCCATGCGCTGCGCCGTCATCCACCCGCTCGAGGCCACGGCCTTGCAAGCCGCCATGCAGGCCCAACGTGCCGGCCTGATCGAACCTTGGCTCGTGGGGCCGCGTGCTGACATCGAAGCCCTTGCGCAGACCCACGGCATCGACCTCTCGCCTGCACGCTGGCAGGACGGCGGCCCTGCTCAGAACCGAGCACCTGATGCAAGCACCAGCCTGCGCGAGGGACTGCAACTGATCCACCTAGGCAAAGCCGAGGTGCTGATGCAAGGCGCCGTGCCCACCCGTGAATTGCTGCAGGCCCTCATGGCTCGCGAAGGTGGGCTGCG
>NZ_DCXA01000124.1:4375-11419 GCF_002328915.1 Aquabacterium sp. UBA2148 | reverse complement strand
CAGCCATGCCTTCATCGCCGACGTGCCAGGCCGAGACGAGCCCCTGCTCATCACCGACGCCGCCCTCAACATCCAGCCCACCCTCGAAGCCAAACGCGACATCGCCCAGAACGCCATGGACCTGGCCCTGCAGATGGGACTGAGCCCACGCCTGGCGGTGCTCTCGGCCGCCAACGAGCCTGGCAGCACACTGACGTCGTCGGTGGACGCCCTGGCCCTGTGCAAACTGGCACAGCAAGGCCAGGTCACGGGTGGCCTCGTCGATGGCCCCCTGCCCTTCGATGCCGCCATCAGCCCGGAAGCCGCTCGGGTGCGACACGCCGATTCGCTCGTGGCGGGCCAGGCCAACGTGCTGCTCGTGCCCAACCTCGAAACCGGCGACATGCTGGTCAAGCAGCTGATCCACCTGGCCCACGCCGACGTGGCCGGCATCGTGCTGGGCGCCCAAGTGCCCGTGATCCTGCACAGCGCAACCGACACACCGCGCACACGCCTGGCGTCGGCCGCACTCGCATTGCTGCAGGCCCGCACCACCACCGCATCGAAGACCTGAACCTGAACCATGCATCAGCCACTTCAAGCCCTTGCGCCCCTCATCAGGCGTCCATTCCTGCCGCTCACCATCGGCGCATGGCTGCTGACCCTCACGGCCTGCACCACCATCGAAGTGAACTTGCCCCCTGGCCAGGTCCACGCTCCCGATCGCTTCACGCAAGTCAAGCCAGCCCCCCCCACCGATGACGAGCCGACTGACCTCTCTCGCTGGTGGCAAGGCATCCCCGATCCGACCCTGCATGCGCTGATCGAAAAAGGCCTGACCGCCAACGCCGACGTGCGCATCGCTGCGGCGCGCGTTCGCGAAGCCCGAGCCGTCGTCACCCAGGCCGAATCGGCCCTCTACCCCACCCTGGCCGCACTGGGCTATGCCGGACGCACCCAGCAGAACGAGGCGGGCGTGCAAACACCCAGCCAAGTGCAAGCGCCCACGTCGGTGCCAGGCCTGCCCTTGCCCCTGCCTAACCTGCCCCCCATCAGCCTGCCCAGCATCAACGCGCCCAAGCTGCCCATCAGCGCCTACAGCGGGCATGGCTTCGCGGCCACCTGGGAAGTCGACATCTTCGGCTCGCGCCGCAGCGACGCAGAAGCCGCCCGCAGCGCGGCCCTGGCCAACGAAGAGCGCCTGCACGGCGCCCAGTTGATGGTGGCTGGCGACATCGCCGCCAACTACGTCGAGGCGCGCAGCCTGGAGCGACGCATCGGCGTGCTCCAGCGCACCATCTCGCAGGCCGAGCGACTGCAACGCTACGCACAGGGTCGCTTCGACGCGGGCCAGGCCACGCGCTACGACGTCGACCGCGTGAGCGCGCAAGTGCAAGCCCTGCGCGGTGGCGCCGCCCCCCTGCAGACCTTGCTGCAATCGCGCCTGCGCCGCATGGCCGTGCTGACCGGTCAGGCACCTGAGCAGCTGCCCCAACTGCCCGCCCCCACCGCCCAGGCCCCCGCAGACGGCAGCGCCATCCCATCGAAGCTGCCCGCCGTGCTGCCCTCCGACGTGCTGGAGCGCCGCCCGGACGTGCGCGGCACCGCGCAGCTCGTGCGGGCCCGCGCTGCCCAACTTGGCAGCGCCAAGGCCGACCTGCTGCCGCGCTTTTACCTGGGCTTCCTGGCCAACGACGGTCGCATCGAGATTGGCGACCTCGGCGCCACGGGCCGCTTCACCTCCTGGGGCGCAGGCTTGTACCTGCCCATCTTCGAGGCCGGCCGCATCCGCGCTCGCATCCGTGCCTCCGACGCCCAGCTGGAAGCCGCCATCGCTCAGCACGAGCAGACCGTGCTCACCGCACTGGAAGACGTCGAGAACGCCTACGGCACCCGTCGTGCGCTGGATCAACGCTCCACTCAATTGCAATCGGCCTGGCTGACTGCAGATCAGGGCGCACGGCACGCCCAACGCCTCTTCGATGAAGGCAGCGGCCTGCTGCAGGGGGCCATCGAAGCCCGACTCTCTGCCCTGCAACGCGAAGACGAGCTCATCCAGGCAGAAACCGCGCGCGCCCTCGTCACCGTGGCCTTGTACAAAGCCGTCGGTGGCGGGTGGTCGGATCAACCCGCGCAGGACGCCAAACCTTAGTTGGCCATGCGGCATGACGCCGTGGCTGAATCAAGGCGCCCATCGACGCCCTCACGCCCACCCAAACAAACAGGCCGCGAAGGTTGCCCCTCGCGGCCTGCTTTGAAGATCAGATCAATTCAGATCAGTTCTTCGACTGGTCAACCAGCTTGTTCTTGGCGATCCAGGGCATCATGGCGCGCAGCTCGGCACCCACGGTCTCGATCGGGTGCACGGCGTTCAGGCGACGGCGAGCGGTCATGCTCGGGTAGTTCGTGCGGCCTTCCAGGATGAACATCTTGGCGTATTCGCCGGTCTGGATGCGCTTCAGAGCAGCGCGCATGGCTTCGCGCGACTTCTCGTTGATCACTTCCGTGCCCGTGACGTACTCGCCATATTCGGCGTTGTTCGAGATCGAGTAGTTCATGTTGGCGATGCCGCCTTCGTACATGAGGTCCACGATCAGCTTGAGCTCGTGCAGGCACTCGAAGTAGGCCATTTCCGGCGCGTAGCCAGCTTCGGTCAGGGTCTCGAAGCCCATCTTCACCAGTTCCACGGCACCGCCGCACAGCACGGCTTGTTCGCCGAACAGGTCGGTTTCGGTTTCTTCACGGAAGTTGGTCTCGATCACGCCACCCTTGGTGCCGCCGTTGGCAGCAGCGTAGGACAGGGCGATGTCACGGGCCTTGCCGGACTTGTCCTGGTACACAGCGATCAGCGAAGGCACGCCGCCGCCCTTGAGGTACTCGGAGCGCACGGTGTGGCCGGGGCCCTTGGGGGCGACCATGATCACGTCCAGGTCAGCACGGGGCACGACCTGGTTGTAGTGCACGTTGAAGCCGTGGGCGAAGGCCAGGGTGGCGCCTTGCTTGATGTTGGGGGCGACGTTGTTGTTGTACACCTCGGGGATGTTCTCGTCGGGCAGCAGGATCATGACGACATCGGCGCCCTTGACGGCGTCGTTGACTTCAGCGACCTTGATGCCAGCGGCTTCCACCTTGGACCAGGAGGCGCCGCCCTTGCGCAGGCCAACGGTCACGTTGACGCCGGAATCGCGCAGGTTCTGGGCGTGGGCGTGGCCTTGCGAGCCGTAGCCGATGATGGCGACGTTCTTGCCCTTGATCAGGCTCAGGTCGGCGTCCTTGTCGTAATAGACCTTCATGGGGTTCTCCGTAAGTCTCGGGCCGGTTGCGCACCGGCCTCGGTTCAGTGAGGGGTCAAAGAAAAGCGGGAAAGGTTCAGACGAGATCGCGCGCAGGCCGCAAAGCCCACGGGCAGCCAAGCGTCATCACACGCGCAGGATGCGCTCGCCGCGCCCGATCCCGCTGGTCCCGGTGCGCACGGTTTCAAGGATGGCGGCGCGGTCGATCGCTTCGATGAAAGCGTCGAGCTTGGCAGCGTCGCCAGTGAGTTCGATGGTGTAGGTCTTGTCGGTGACGTCGATGATGCGGCCGCGGAAGATGTCGGCCATGCGCTTCATCTCTTCACGCTCCTTGCCCACGGCGCGAACCTTGATGAGCATGAGTTCGCGCTCGGTGTAGGGGCCTTCGGACAGGTCCACCACCTTGACCACCTCGATGAGGCGGTTGAGGTGCTTGGTGATCTGCTCGATGACGTCGTCGGAGCCGGTGGTCACGATGGTCATGCGCGACAGCGAGGGGTCTTCGGTGGTGGCCACCGTCAGGCTCTCGATGTTGTAGCCGCGGGCGGAGAACAGGCCCACCACGCGGGACAGGGCGCCGGCTTCGTTTTCCAGCAGCAGGGCAATGATGTGTTTCATGTTGATCGTCCTGGCAAGGCTCCTGGGTCATCGGGGCGGTAACCCCGGCGCTGTGGCCTCGCGGTTCGATGTGATTCGGTTGTGTCGTTCAGCTTGGTCGCTGCGGTCTGCCACCCGAAGCGGGCGCCGGCAAGCGCCCGTCTGTGGCAGCCTGGGTCGGCCAGGCTCTCGTTGCGTTTCAGTGGATCAGAGGTCTTCCGAGCCCAGCAGCATCTCCGAGATGCCCTTGCCAGCCTGCACCATCGGCCACACGTTTTCGGTGGGGTCGGTGCGGATGTCCAGGAACACCGAGCGGTCCTTGAGCTTGATGGCCTCGCGCAGCGCGCCTTCCACGTCGGACGGGCGCTCGATCAGCATGCCGATGTGGCCATAGGCCTCGGCGAGCTTGACGAAGTCGGGCAGCGCGTCCATGTAGGAGTGCGAGTAGCGGCTGCCGTAGTCCAGCTGCTGCCACTGGCGCACCATGCCCAGGTAGCGGTTGTTCAGCGACAGCACCTTGACCGGCGTGCGGTACTGCAGGCAGGTCGAAAGCTCCTGGATGCACATCTGGATCGACCCTTCACCGGTGATGCAGAACACATCGGCGTCGGGCTTGGCCAGCTTGATGCCCATGGCGTAAGGCAAGCCCACGCCCATGGTGCCCAGGCCACCGGAGTTGATCCAGCGGCGGGGTTCCTCGAACTTGCTGTACTGGGCCGCGAACATCTGGTGCTGGCCCACGTCCGAGGTGATGTAGTAGTCGGTGCCGGCGGTCAGCTCGGCCAGCTTCTGCACCACGTACTGCGGCTTGATGACCTCGTCCGAGTTCTTGAACTTCAGGCAGTCGCGCTTCTTCCACTCGTTGACCTGGTTCCACCAGGCAGCCAGCGCGTTCTGGTCCGGCTTGACCTGCGACTCCTTGATCTGGGCGATCATCTCGATCAGCACGTCCTTGACGTCACCGACGATGGGGATGTCGACTTTCACGCGCTTGGAGATCGAAGACGGGTCGATGTCGATGTGGATGATCTTGCGCTCGACCTGGGCAAAGTGCTTGGGGTTGCCGATCACGCGGTCGTCGAAGCGGGCGCCCACGGCGATCACCACGTCGGCGTTCTGCATGGTCATGTTGGCTTCGTACGTGCCATGCATGCCCAGCATGCCCAGGAAGGTCTTGTCGGACGCGGGGATGGCGCCCAGGCCCATCAGGGTGCTGGTGCTGGGGTAGCCCAGCATGTTGACCAGTTCACGCAGCTCGTTGGAGGCCTCGCCCAGGATCACGCCGCCACCGGTGTAGATGTAGGGGCGCTTGGCGCCCAGCAGCAGCTGCACGGCCTTGCGGATCTGACCGCCATGGCCCTTGCGAACCGGGTTGTACGAGCGCATTTCCACCGACTCGGGGTAGTGGAAGGCGGTGGTCTTGAGCGAGACGTCCTTGGGCACGTCCACCACCACGGGGCCAGGGCGGCCGGTGCGGGCGATGTGGAAGGCCTTCTTCATGGTCGCGGCCAGCTCGGACACGTCCTTGACAAGGAAGTTGTGCTTGACGATGGGGCGGGTGATGCCGACGGTGTCGCATTCCTGGAAGGCGTCCAGGCCGATGGCCGGGGTGGGCACCTGACCCGTGATGATCACCATCGGGATCGAGTCCATGTAGGCGGTGGCGATGCCGGTGATGGCATTCGTCACACCCGGGCCCGAGGTGACCAGGGCGACGCCGACGTCGCCGGTGGCACGGGCGTAGCCGTCGGCAGCGTGAACGGCGGCCTGTTCGTGGCGCACGAGCACGTGCTCGATGGTGTCTTGTTTGTACAGCGCGTCGTAGATGTACAGCACGGCGCCACCGGGGTAGCCCCACATGTACTTGACGCCTTCTGCCTGCAGGCAGCGCACGAGGATTTCAGAGCCGTTGATGACGTCGCCGGTGTTGGCGATCGCGGCTTGGGACATTTCCATGATGGAAGAACCTTTCAGAATTTCTCTAACGAAAAACGATCGGTGCCCCTCTACACCGACGCGCCCCGCATCAAAAATGCATGGGGAACGGCAGCAGCACTGCGACCACGGATGGCCGTGTGCTCGCCCTTGTGAGGCGGATTTGGAGCCTGCGCGGCCTGCCACGGATGCCCTGTGGGGCAAACGACTCAGGCCAGATCGAGATGACGCAAAACAAACATTATCGCACCCCTGCGAGCCAATTCAAGTCAAACCCGGCTTGACAAGGGCTGGTGCCATAATGCGGCCGGCTCGAAACCACGGCCCGAAGCGGCCCGCCCCAGCGCTTGACCCCCCTGCCCACGCCATCCCGAGAAGAAGAACTCAACGCCTTCCTCAAAGGTGTCGAGTCGCGCGCCTTCCGGCGCACGGTGTACGCGGTTCGCCAGGACGACGCCGCGCTCGACATCGTTCAGGACGCCATGATCCGGCTGGCGCAAAGCTACGCCGACCGCCCGGCCAACGAATGGCCGATGCTGTTCCAGCGCATCCTCTCGAACGCCACCCTGGACTGGTTTCGGCGCCAGAAGGTGCGCAACGCGGTGTTCACCAGCATGGAAGAGATGGCGGGCTCTGCCGGTGGCGAAGATGGGGACTTTGACCTGCTGGAGGTCCTGGACGTGGAGGACACCGGCACGGAAGCTGCTGAAGTTCAGGTCAGCCGAGCCGAAACACTGAAACAAATCGAAGAAGAAATCGGGCAGCTGCCAGCGCGTCAACGGGAAGCGTTTCTGTTGCGTTACTGGGAGGAACTGGATGTTGCAGAAACGGCTGCGGCCATGGGGTGCTCCGAAGGGAGCGTCAAAACCCATTGTTCGCGAGCGGTTGCCGCACTGTCCAAGGCCCTGCAAGCCAGAGGGATCACATTGTGAAAACGCGCCAGACCACCCAGCTGAATGACGCCCAGCGCGAAGCGCTGCAGGCTCGCTTTGCGCTGCGCGTGACAGCGCGCCTGAACGAGGGCAACCAGGGGTTGCCGCACGACATCACCGAGCGTCTGCGCATCGCGCGTGAGCAGGCGGTTGACGCCGCACGCCTGGCCCAGCAGACCCGCTTGGGCGCGGTGGTCACTGGCGAGCTTGCCCCGGTGGGCTCGGCCGCCCTGGCCGGGGTGGGCGCCCAAGGCACCACCGTGCTGGGCGGCTGGAGTGAGGCCGGTCAGGCGCGCCAACCTGGCCAC
>NZ_DCXA01000124.1:0-4305 GCF_002328915.1 Aquabacterium sp. UBA2148 | reverse complement strand
GTCAGGCGCGCCAACCTGGCCACGGTCGCCGCCTCGACGACGGCCCGCTCTCGTGGGGGTGGAAGCTGGCCTCGGCTTTGCCGGTGCTGGCCCTGGTGGCCGGACTTTGGCTGGTGCACGCCTACCACGACCAGGAAAAAGTCGAAGCCACGGCCGACATCGACACCGCCATCCTGACCGACGAGTTGCCCCCGGACGCCTACGCGGACCCGGGCTTCGAAGAGTTCCTGCGAGGGGACGAGCGCACGCCGATGCGCCCCATCGAAGAAGCGATTCCCGAAGCAGATGGTGACCTCAGCAGCACCGACACCGAAGCCGCCGAGATCACCCCCTGAGGACGCCCAGCGCATGATTGATTCGTCCTCACCATCCCGATCGCTCTTGTTGGGCAGCCTGCTGGCACTGGGCTGCCTGGGCCTGCTCGGCGGCCTGGCCTGGCACCCCTCGGCGCAAGCGACCACCAACGCACAGCCTGCCGTCGCCTCGACGTTGGGGGCACCCAGCGACTGGTCCCAGCTCAGCGCCTCGCAGCGCAAGGCGCTGGCCCCCCTGGCCTCGCAATGGGCCAGCCTGGCACCGTCCAGCCGCGTGAAATGGGTTGAAGTGGCTCGCCGGTTCGATCAACTGGCGCCATCCGAACAGGCGCGCGTGCAAGAGCGCATGGCCAGTTGGGCAGCCCTGCCGTCCGACCAGCGGGGCGAAGCCCGCCTGCGCTATCAGCAGTCGCGCCAGCTGCCAGCCGGTCAGCGGCAGGAAAAGTGGCAGGCCTACCAGGCCCTGTCCAGCGAAGAAAAGCAGGACCTCGGCCGCCAGGCCCAGCGCCGCAGCAAACCGGTGATGCTGCCCGATCGGGTGGCCGGCCCGCGCGAGCCCGCCCAGGCCTTTGGCAACAAGCGCACGGCCAGCACCGCCGGCTCCCCCGCCAAGTCCAATACGGTGCCCAATGCCGTGACGGCCAGCCCTCGCCAGCCCACGGTCGTCTCGCCCGCCACCGTCAAGGCGGGCTCTGGCGCCACCACCAACCTGGTGACACGACAGCCCTCGCCCCCCATGCACCAGCAGGTGGGCATGCCCAAGGTCAACGCCGCCAGGGGCTCGGTCGATCCGGTGACCTTGCTGCCACGCACGGGTGCCCAGGGTGCAGCCATGGCCAGCCTGCCGGCTTCAGGACAGCGTCCTTGAATCGGCCCCGGCCAGGCTGTCGACAGCGGTGATATCGTTCGCGGCTGTTGATCGTCACCTCCCATGTCCGTCTTTTCCATCCCATCCCAGGGCGGTCTGAGCTCGGCTCAATTGACCGCCCGAGCCCAGGGCCCCGCCGCTCCGCTCGCCCGCCGCATGGCTGCCTTCACCTACGAGGGCGTTCTGCTTTTTGGCCTTGTGATGGCGGTGGGCGCGCTCTATAGCATCGCAGTCGGGCAGCGCCACGGTCTGCAAGGGCGCGAAGGCATGATGGCGGCTCAATTCGTGTCGCTGGCCGCCTACTTCATGTGGTTCTGGACCCATGGGGGCCAGACCCTGGCGATGCGCACCTGGCAAATTCGCCTGCTCAACGCCTCGGGCGGTCCGATCTCCTTGTGGCAGGCGCTGACGCGCTTTCTGCTTTGCTGGCTGTGGTTCATGCCCGCCTGGCTGGCCGGCTGGCTGGCTGGCTGGCACCAATCCAAGTACCTGCTTGGGGGCATGCTGGTCTGGGCCCTGTTCTACGCCAGCATCTCTCGCTTGCTGCCCAGGCAGCAGTTCCTGCATGACCTCGTTTGCGGCACCCGGGTCATCGACCACCGAGACCAGCTGCCCACCTGAGTCACCGATGGCGCATCACGGCGCCCTGTCCCTTTTCGAGCCTCCTCATGACCTTTTCTCTCTGTGTTTACTGCGGCTCCCGCGATGGCCTGGATCCGGCGCACCTGGCGGCTGCGCGCGAGGTCGGGCGTGAAATCGGTCAACGTGGCTGGCGCCTGGTCTACGGTGGTGGGCACACCGGGCTGATGGGTGCGGTGGCCGACGCAGCGCTGGCCGCTGGCGCCGAGGTCATCGGCATCATCCCCGACAGGCTGATCGAGCGCGAACTCGGTCACGGTGGGGTCACCGAGTTGCAGGTGGTCGGCAGCATGCACGAGCGCAAGCAGAGAATGGCCGAGCAGTCGGATGCTTTCATCGCCCTGCCCGGCGGCATCGGCACCATGGAAGAGATTTTCGAGATCTGGACCTGGCGCCAGCTCGGCTACCACCGCAAGGCCTTGTGCCTGCTCAACGTGGGCGGCTACTACGATGACTTGTTGCGCTTCATCGATCGCAGCGAGGACAGTGGCTTCCTGTGGCCTGACGTGAAGGCCTTGCTGCAAGTGGGCACCGACATCGGCACGCTGCTTGACAGCCTCGCGGCCGAAGCGGCAAGCCTCCAAGCACAAACGCCACCCGACCAGCTGACTGGCACGGGTGGCGTTGCGCCGGGAACCTGAGCCTGCCGAGGGCCGATCAGGCGATCAGCCCTGCAAGCTTGGCCGCGGGATCAGACTGCGGCTTCGTCGGTCTCGCCGGTGCGGATGCGCACGACCTGCTCGACCGAGGTCACGAAAATCTTGCCGTCACCGATCTTGCCGGTCTTGGCGGCCTTGATGATGGCCTCGATGCAGCGCTCGACGTCATCGCCCTTGACCACGACTTCGATCTTGACCTTGGGCAGGAAGTCGACCACGTACTCGGCGCCACGGTACAGCTCGGTGTGCCCCTTCTGGCGACCAAAGCCCTTGACCTCGGTGACGGTCAGGCCAGTCACGCCCACTTCAGCCAGCGCCTCACGGACTTCTTCGAGCTTGAACGGTTTGATGACGGCGGTGATTTGTTTCATGGTGAGAACTCCGGAAGATGCGTCGGTACTGAGGCTTGATTTAAGCACGACTGCCGTCATGCACGAAAGCGGGAGGTGATGGGATAACGCCAGTCTCGTCCGAAGGCCCGGTGTGTGATGCGGATGCCGATGGGGGCCTGGCGGCGCTTGTATTCGTTGACCTTGATGAGGCGGGTGACCTTGTCGACATCGGCGGGGGCAAAACCGGCGGCCACGATCTGCTCGATGGACTGGTCCTGCTCCATGTAACGCTCGAGGATGGCGTCGAGCACGTCGTACTCGGGCAGGCTGTCCTGGTCGGTCTGGTCGGGGCGCAGCTCGGCCGAAGGCGGGCGGGTGATGATGCGCTCGGGGATGGGCTCGACCTGGCCGGCGGCCGCGGCCTGGGCGTTGCGCCAGCGCGAAAGGCGGTACACCAGCGTCTTGGCCAGGTCCTTGATGACGGCAAAACCGCCGGCCATGTCGCCGTAGAGCGTGCAGTAGCCCGTGGCCATCTCGCTCTTGTTGCCGGTGGTCAACACGATGGCACCGGTCTTGTTGGACAGGGCCATGAGCAGCGTGCCGCGAATGCGGGCCTGGATGTTTTCTTCGGTGGTGCCTTCCGCCCGGCCCACGAAGAGCGGCGCCAGAGAGGTCTTGAAGGCCTCGAACTCGGGAGCGATGGCGATCTCGTCGTGGCGCACGCCCAGGCGCTCGGCCATGTCGCGCGCGTCGATCCAGGAGATGTCGGCCGTGTAGGGCGACGGCATCATCACGGTGCGCACCTTGTCGGCGCCCAGGGCATCGACCGCGATCGCCAGCACCAGGGCCGAGTCGATGCCGCCGGACAGACCGATGATGGCGCCGGGGAAGCCGTTCTTGCCCAGGTAGTCGCGCACGCCGGTGACCAGGGCCTGCCAGATCTCGGCTTCAGGCGGCAAGGGCGCGGTCATGGCACCACCAACGTGCCCACCCACCTGCACTCGCAGGTGCAAGGTGGCGACCTCGAAGCTGGGTGCACGGGCCATGACCTGGCCCGACGCATCGACCGCGAACGAAGCGCCATCGAAGACGACCTCATCCTGCCCGCCCACGAGGTGGGCGTACAACAACGGCAGGCGAACCTGGCGGGCGCGCTCGCCCATGCGCTGCTCGCGTTCGGCCAGCTTGCCGGCGTGGAAGGGCGAGGCGTTGAGCACGACCAGGACTTGGGCGCCGGCGGCCGCAGCAACTTGGGCCGGCTCCTCGAACCAGGCGTCTTCGCAGATCAGCACGCCCACCTTCCAGCCATCGGCATCCACCACCAGAGGCTGCAGGCCCGCATCGCGCCCGCTGGCGAAGTAGCGGCGCTCGTCGAAGACCTGGTAATTGGGCAGCTCGCGTTTGGCATAGGTGCCCACCACCTGACCGCCCCGGATGGCGCTGGCGGCATTGAGCAGGCGAGGCACGGCGTGCGAGCGGGTGCGCACACCTTC
>NZ_DCXA01000289.1:0-3182 GCF_002328915.1 Aquabacterium sp. UBA2148 | reverse complement strand
GGCGGTGGCAACACCCGCCGCAGCCCCGAAGAAGAAAAGCGCCGCCGCGAAGAGATGGACACGCGCCGCGCCAAGGCCGTCGAAATGGCCGCCGAGACCTACGAAGCCCTGGTCACCGACCGCGACGACGGCGGCCGCATCTGGGCCTCCGTGCTGAAAGAAGCCATCAAGCGCCGCAACCCCGGCTTCAACGAGAACTACTACGGTTTCCGCACCTTCGGCAACCTGCTCGAAGAAGCACTGGCGCGTGGCCTGCTGGAATTCGGTCGCGATGAGAAGTCGGGCACCTGGGTGGCGCGTGGCAGCGGTGTGCCCAGCGCGCAAGCACGCGCACGTGCCGATGCGGCCGCCCAGGCCGAAGCCCAGGTTGCCGAGCAGGAAGTGGATGTGCGCCTGGCCCCTGAGCAGGATGCGCCGGCCCGCGTGCAAGCCGCGCCTGTCGACCATGCCGACGAGGATTCGGATGGCAACGGGGAGGGTGAATCGAGCGCACCAGACGCCGCCCCTGCAGAGGAAGGGCGAGGCCGTCGCCGCAGCCGAGGTGGCCGTGGTCGCAACAAGGGAGAAGGCCGCGAGGCGCGTGCAGAGACGCGCGCGGACACGCGCTCAGAAGGGCGCTTCGATGAACGCGCGGAAAGCCGCACAGAAGACCGATCAGACGGCCGTGTAGAACCCCGCCGAGACGAGCGTGGACATGGCCGGGCTGACACCCGCAACGCACGCGGGCGTGCTCCCCGCGAAACGTCCCAGATCACCGACGCGCCAGTGGCCCGCCATGCGCAGGTCGATAGCGCGCCGCCAGCACCCGCTGTCGTCGCCCCGACCGAAGCCCCGGCAGCCAAGAAGGCCCCCCGCAAGACCGCACCACGCAAGACTGTGGCCAAGGGCAGCGAAACGGCCGAAGCCAAACCCGCACGCAAAACCGCCAAAGCTCCGACCAAGGCCCCGGCGAAGAAATCTGCCAAGGCCCCCACCGGCAACGATCAGCCCTGATCAGGGGGCTGGCCGCAAGCGGTCAGCCCAGCACGCGCGCCCAGTGCTGCTCCAGCGAGGGCAGCACGCCCGCCGGGTTGCCCACCAGGCCCATGTGTCCCAAGCCCTGGAGCACCTCCACCTGCGCATGCGGGTTGACCGCCGCCAGGCGGCGCACCATCTCGCGAGCGGGTGGCTGGGTGCGCTCGCCCTTGACCAGGGTCAGCGGCACCTGGAAACGGTAGACCTCGAAGGGCTGAGGCTCCTCGAACACCATGCGCACCTCCTGGAACATCTTCCAGCCCACCAGGCGGGCCATGTCCCTGGCCTTGTCCGGCATCGAGGCCCACATGCCCGGGTGGTTCCAGTAATCGACGAAGTTCTCCAGCCAGACGTCCTGCCCACCCGTGCTGGCATCGAGGAAGCGATCGGGCTTTTCGGTGAACTCGCGCACCTGCTGCGCAACGTCTTCGGGCAGTTCATCGACCAGGGGGCGCAAGGCGCCGAACAGCACCGGCTCGTACAGCCACAGCGACTTCACCGGCACCTCGGGGTCAAGCGCCAGCGTCAAGGCCACGAGCCCGCCATACGAATGCCCTCCCAGGTGCACACCCGTCGTGCCCGCCGGGATCTGCGCCTTGATGTGGGCCGCCTCTTCGGCCACCGTCACCTTGGTGCCTCGCGCGACCAGGTCTGGCAAGCTGTAGCCACGGTTGGTGGGTGTCAGGGGTGTGACGCCGGCAGGCAGGTTCACCAACAGCTTGTTCCACATGAACGGGCCCACACCGGTGGAGTGGACAAACAGGGCGACGTCTGACGAGGGAGCGGACATGAGGGCCTTTCGAAACTGCTTGCTTGAAGAAAGTAGTTGCGCAGCCTACTCGCTTTACTTGCTTGAAGCAAGTAAGATGCACCCACCATGCGACGCACCTCGTTTTCGGACATGAGCTGTTCCATCGCCCGCTGCCTCGAGCAGGTGGGCGACGGCTGGACGCTGCTCATCATCCGCGAGGCTTTTTTTGGCACCCGCCGCTTCGGCGAGTTCCAGTCGCACCTGGGCATTGCGCCCAACGTGCTCACCGCCAGGCTGCAGAGCCTGGTTCAGCACGGCATCCTGCAGGTCATGGCCGAGAGCGAAAACGGCCGCGTGCTCGACTACCGGCTCACCGACAAGGGCCGCGACCTCTTCCCCATCATCATCGCGATGCTGCAATGGGGTGACCGCCACGCGCCGGCCCCCGATGGACCACCAGTGAAGATCGTCGACCGCGATAGCGGACGACCCATCGCAGCGATGCAGGTGACGTCCGACGACGGTCGTGCGCTGCAGGCCCGCGACGTGCGCGTGCGCCCCACTTGAAACAAAACGCTTGCCGCGTAGGCCTCGGCTGACAAACAGCCTCGGCCCTGTCCTGCTTCCTCGCCAGCCATCGGTTGGCACAGTGAACCCGTGGCCAACAGGTCACACGGGAGCTGCGGCCCCCGCCGTTCATCACAACAGAGGAACCCCCATGAAGCGACACATTGCCCTCCTGCCCATCGCCCTTTGTCTGGGCTTGCTGCAACACGTCCAGGCCGCCAAACCGGCCCCGATCAACGAGGAGGTCTACAAGCTGGCCAAGGACGACATCGAGCAGCACTACGCCCGCGAGAAGGTGAACTGTGACAGCGTCACCGGCAACGCCAAGGACATCTGCCAAGCCGAGGCCAACGGTGCAGAAAAGGTGGCGCTGGCCCGACTGAAGGCCCAACACACCGGCAAACAGGCCGACAAGGATGCTGCAACCGAAGCAGGCATCAACGCCCGCCACAAAATCGCCAAGGAGCGCTGCGACGACCTGCAAGGCAACCAGAAGGACGTCTGTGAGAAGCAGGCCAAGGCCGAGCACGACAAGTCCATGGCGAGCCTGAAGGCACGTCAGGAAATCAAGGAAGTGCGCGACGAAGCCGCTGAGAAGAAGCGCGAGGCCGACCACAAGGTGGCCGCCGAACGCTGCGAAGGCCTTGCCGGCTCCGCCAAGGACGCCTGCCAGGCATCCGCCAAGGCCCGCTACCACCTTGACTGATGACGCCCCAGCGTGGATGGGCCAGACGGCTCATCAGGCGGCCACGCGGATCCGGGCGTGGTCGCCTGCGGTGTGGCACGACGGTTGGCTCACTGCACCGTGTAGCCGCCGTCCACGACCCAGCCCTGGCCGCTCACGTAGCTC
>NZ_DCXA01000281.1:1528-4701 GCF_002328915.1 Aquabacterium sp. UBA2148 | reverse complement strand
TGGCTGGCCAGGTCGTCCTGCTCGCACAGCACCACGCGCCAGCCACGGCCCGACAGGTCGCGCGCGATGCCGACGCCGTTGATGCCGCCACCCACCACGAGCACATCGCACAAGTGATCTGCGGGGCGCAAAGCGGGGTCGCCCGGGCTCGCCTCGGTGTTCGGGTCGGCGCGTTCGGCGGTCGTGCTCAAGCGGTCTCCTCTGTGGATGGCCCGGGTTGGGCAGGCCATGTCCGATGCTGTGGCGCATCTGTGCCCCGATTGTGCCGAAGGCCTCGCCACGGCATGCCCGGATTTACTTGGGGAGGCGCGCATGCCACGCGCGCTTTCCTTGCTTTTCTGTTGCTATCTTTTCGGATAGGCTGCGCGCAAAACGCTTTTCGCGTCGCGCCTTCACCCGTCCATCCTCCTCATCGCCGCCATGCCATCCTCCCCGACCTGGAGCCCCAACCCCCGCCAGCAAGCCCTGCTCGACGAAGTCAAGGCGCGCGGGTCGGTGTCGGTCGAGCGCCTGGCCCAGCGCCTGGACGTGACCATGCAAACCGTGCGCCGCGACGTGCAGCGCCTGTCCGAGGCCGGCTTGCTCACGCGCTTTCATGGTGGTGTCAGCCTGCCTCGCGAAGCGCCGGCCGTGGCCGCCTGGAAAGAGCGCCAGGCCCTGTTCGCCGATGCCAAGGCGCGCATCGCCCGCTCGGTGGCCGCCGCTGTGCCGGATGGCGCCACGCTGATGATGGGCATCGGCACCACCATCGAGGCGGTGGCGCGCGAGCTGCTGAAAAAGCCAGGCCTGACGGTGGTGACGCACAACCTGCACGTCGCCAGCCTGCTCAGCGAGCACCCGCAGTGCAAGGTTCACGTGGCCGGCGGCATGCTGCGCACCCGCGACAGCGCCATGGAAGGCGACGCCACGGTGGAGTACCTGCAGCAGTTCAAGGTCGACATCGCCATCGTGGGCACACTGGGGATCGACCCCGACGGCAGCCTGCGCGACCGCGACCTGCGCGAGCAGGCGGTCTACCAGACCATGGTCAGTCAGTCACGCGAGAGCTGGATCGTCGCCGACGCCAGCAAGTTCGGCCAGGCCGGCCTGGCCCAGGTCGGCCAACTGCGCGATGCGCGCCGCGTGTTCACACAGGCCCTGCCGCCAGCGCCCTTCCCGAAGCTGATGCAGGAATGGGACATCGCGCTGACCATCGCGCCCTGAACCACCGACCGATTGGTCGGGGCATCTTGCGTCGCAAGCTTGCCCTGTGGTTGCCGAACCCGTGACTTCCCTCATCGACGCGGCAAGGGGAATGCGGACACTGCAGGCATCAAGCTAGCAAAAAGGGACCCCATGCATGCACGCACCACCGGTGTCGCACTGGCGCTCGCCATCCTGGCGATGACGTCGGCACAGGCCAAGAACATCTACGTCAACAACAAAGGCAGCTGCCTCTTGCCTGCCACCGACTGTGGCGGTTTGTTCAAGCCCTACAAGCACCTGGGGGACGCACTGAGCAAGACAGTCGCGGGCGACACGGTGATCATCACCGGCAACAGCGACAAGCCTTACCACGCCACGATCGACGGTGCGTTGACCGACGTGGTGGGCCAGGACGTGATGAACTTCGACCGCCTCAGCGCCAATCCGGGCGCGGGCCAGGCCGTCACCACCATCAAAGCCGCAGGCAGCACCAAGCCCATCATCCGAGGCAGCTTGAAAGTCGGCAACTGGCAGCTGGTCAGCAGCACCGGCGGCTACCTCTACAAACGCAGCTGGCTGGTGCGCCAGTGGGGCGCCACCAAGACGCTGGAGCCTCAGCAGGTCTTTCGCGACACCTTGCCCGATGGTCAGCGCTCGCTGCAGCAAGTGGGCGGACAGGTGTTCGGCGGTTACCACCCGAGTGTGGACACCAGCACCATCGACCCCGACCTTCAAGCCGGCCTGGTTGGCAACCCCGAAGGCCTGTGGCCGGGACACCGAGCGTTCCAGGGCACCGACAAGCTGAGCAACAACCAGTTTTGGTTCGACCGCGCCAACAACGAGCTCTACGTGAAACTGGCCACCGCACTGGGCGCCAGTGAAACGCTGGAAGTCAGCGTGATGCAGTTCATCGCACAAGGCACCAAGGTGCACAACGTGGTGCTGCAGAACCTCGTCTTCGAGCGCAGCAACACCTCGACCTTCTGGCGCGGCGGCGCCGTGCAGTTCACTGGCAGCGGCAACACCCTGGACCGCGTCGACATCCGCGACGCCGACTCAGGCTGCGCCGTGATCTCCGGCGACAACAGCGTGGTCACGGCCTCGAGCTTCAAACGCTGTGGCCAGGTCGGCCTGTTTGCCAACGGCAACAAGCTCAAGATCACGGGCAACACCTTCACCGGCAACAACACGCGCGGCTTCAACCCCAACTGGGAGGCCGGGCCGACCAAGTTCATCGGAGGCAAGGCCCTGACCGGCTCCGAGATCTCGGGCAACGTCGTCGCTGCCAACGCAGGACACGGCATCTGGCTGGACACGCTCAACCACGACAACCTGATCCAGAACAACGTGGTGGCCTTCAACCTCATCGGCATCTACCTGGAGAACTCGGACCGCGGCTTGATCAACAACAACGTCGTCTTTGGCAACCGCAACCAGGGCGTTCAGCTGCGCGGCAGCCCCGGCACCAGGATCACCAACAACCAGTTCGCGGGCAACGGCGGCGATGGGGTGTTCATGACCGCGCAGTCTGCCGTGGACCCCGCCCACCTGAACACGGGCATCCAGGTGACCGGCAACGTTTTCGCCTGGCACGACGAGGCCAGCGGCAACCGCAAACCCGTGTGGGTGACGCCCTCGACCACGCTGTCGAACAACCGCTATTGCGGTCGGGCAGCCAGCGCGGGCTCATTGCACTTCTGGCTGCAGGACTGGACCCCCGACCCTCTGCTGGGCTGGCCCAACAACGTCTTCAACTGGTCTTCATGGCGCGCGCTCAAGTCTTCGCCCAATCAGAGTGTGGCCGGACACGACACGGTGGGCTCGATCATGCAGATCGCTGCGACGCTGCCCCCCACGGTGTCCGACTGGACCGACCCCAGCAAGACCCCCACGTTGAGTCAGGCGGGCACGACCAGCAACATCGCGACCACCCGCAGCAACCTGCTGAACCTGATCAATCAGCATTGCAAGTAAGGCGTGCAACGCCT
>NZ_DCXA01000281.1:0-1453 GCF_002328915.1 Aquabacterium sp. UBA2148 | reverse complement strand
GCCTGCCGACAGCCGGGGCATCCCTGCCCCCGGTTGTCGCCTGCGTTGCCCACGCTGTCGCGAAAACTGCCACGGATCGGCCGACAGGTCGTTAGCATGCGGGGTTGCCCAGCCGTTTCGGAAGCCCCACGCATGAGCCCCATCCCCACCGAGCATTTCTTCGTCCAGGGCCCTGATGGGCAGCTCGCCGTTCAGCGCTGGGGCGATCGCTCGCGTCCCGTTGTCGTGCTGGTGCACGGATATCCCGACAACCGCCACAAGTGGGACGAGGTCGCGTTGCACCTGTCCAAGCGCTACCAGGTCATCGCCTACGACGTGCGCGGTGCAGGCGCCTCGTTCCGCCCGACGCGCCAACAGGACTACAAGCTCGCTCGCCTGACGGCCGACTTCACCGCCGTCATCAACGCCGTCAGCCCCAGGCAGCCCGTGCACCTGGTGGCGCACGACTGGGGCTCGGTCCAGAGCTGGGAGTTCGTCTCCGAGCCCCTGCTGAAAGGCCGCATCGCGTCCTACACCTCGTGCTCCGGCCCCTGCCTGGACCACATGGGGCACTGGATGCGCGAACAACTGGGCAAACCCACGCCCACGCACCTGTTTCGCCTGACGCTGCAGCTGATCAAGTCCTGGTACGTGTACCTGTTTCACCTGCCGGCCGTGCCCGAACTCATGTGGCGCCACCTCACCGGCCCCAACTGGCCACGCCTGATGCGCTGGCTCGAAGGCGTTCAGATCCAGCCCCGGCCCACCCAGGCCGACGACGGCGCGAACGGCGTCAACCTCTACCGTGCCAACGTGTTCCCCTGCCTGATCCACCCGCGCGAGCGCATCGCGCACGCCCCGGTGCAGGTGATCGTGCCGCTGCGCGACCACTTCGTCAGCCCAGCTTTGAGCGAGAACCTGCACCGCTGGGCCCCAGGTTATGTGCGCCAGGAAATCGACGCCGGCCACTGGATCACGGTTCAAGAGCCGAAATTGTTCGCCGATGCGGTGCTGGCTTTCATCGACCAACTCCCTGACACATTGGCCAAACCCTTGCGCGCCGCCGGGGCTTGAGCAAGCGGCGCAGAATGCGTCGGTCATTTTCAGAACCCACCAGGACCCGCTCCATGAAGCTCTACCTGACCCCCGGCGTCTGTTCGCTCTCGCCGCACATCGTGCTCGAAGAAATCGGCGTCGCCCACGAGACCGAAGCCGTCAACCTCAAGACCAAGGTCACGGCCAGTGGCGCCAACTTCCTGACCATCAACCCCAAGGGCTACGTACCAGCTTTGCAGCTGCCAGGCGGCGAGCTGCTCACCGAAGGCCCGGCCATCGTGCAATACCTGGCCGACCTCAAACCCGAACTCAAGCTGGCCCCGCCCAACGGCAGCCTGGCGCGCTACCAGCTGCAAAGCTGGCTGACCTTCATCGGCACCGAGCTGCACAAGAACTTCTCGCCCTTCTTCAACCCGGC
>NZ_DCXA01000283.1:0-8402 GCF_002328915.1 Aquabacterium sp. UBA2148 | reverse complement strand
CCTGCCTGCCCCCGTTCAGCCACCGTCCGCTCCCGCCTCCACACCCGCCCAACCATGAAACAGCCCACCGCCACCAACCGCCGCGCATCACGCGCCTGGACCGAACAGCCGTGGGTGCTGGGCGCTGCCCTGCTGACCGCCCTGTTCGTTTGTCAAAGCGCTCGGGCCACGCAGGCCGACGCGACGCCCGCCACCGCCGCCCCGGCAACCGAGCCCTTCAGCACCGAGGAATGGCAGCTTGAGCAAAGGCGGCAGCTACCCGAAACCGGCCGGGCCACCCGTCAATGGCTGCAAAGCCAAAGCAGCCGCGAACAGGCCTCGGCCGCACGGCCGACCCTGTCAGGCCCAGCCCTGCGCCGTGTTCACGATCGCTACCTGCGCACCTTCGAAGTCGACATTCCCCAGCAATTGAGGGAAAGCCTGCCAGCCAACAAATGAGTACGCTTAACAAGCCTCATTAAACAGCTTCATCCCGCCACCGTCCGATGCCAGCCAGCCAGCACGCCCAGCACCCACGCGCCCGCCAGCGAGCGCGGCGCCTGGGCGCGCCCGCTCGGCATCAGCAAGGCATGATCACCCTGTTGGGCGTTTTCACGCTGCTGTTGGCCTTGATGCTCACTGGCCTGACGCTGGAGACCGCGCGCCTGTGGTTGACCAAGCGCGAGTTGCAGTCCACCGCCGACATGGCGGCCATGGCGGCAGCGCGTCACACCGGTTGCGGCAGCACCCGCACGTCCGCGCTGCAGGCGGCGCAGTCCGTGGTGGTGGCCAACGGCCTGACGTCGGGCTACAGCCTGGACTTGCAGCGCGGCATCCATGGCCGCGACGCCACCACCCGCGTCAACACCTTCCAGGCCAACGAGTCCGAGAGCAGCAACGCCGCGCAGGTCACGCTCACCCGCACGGTCGAGCCCAGTGTGCTGGCCAGTGGTTTGCTTTCGTCGAACTCGACGGTGATGAAGGTGACGGCCACGGCCAAGGGCGGCCCGCCCCAGGCGGCTTTCTCCATCGGCAGCTTCGCCAGCATCACCCAGAACCAGGCCACCTTCATCACCAACCTGTTCCGGGCCATCCTGGGCAACAGCAGCCTGAACCTGGGTGTGGCGGCCTTGACCGACCTGGCAGGCACGTCGGTCAACCTCTTGGCGTTGCAGGCCGCGGCAGGCGCCGCAACCATCGAGGAACTGCTCGACCGCCAAGTGCCCATTGACGAGCTCTTGCGCTGGCTGGCCACCGCATCTCCGTCAGCAGCTGCGGCCACGCAACTCAACCAGCTTGGCTCCATCTCTGTCAACTCGAGCTTGAAGGTGCGGCTGCGAGACGTGCTCAACATCCAGGTCCCGGCGTCAGCGGCATCGGCCACCGTCAACATCAATGTGCTGGATTTGGTTCAAACCAGCCTGCTGGTGGGCAAAGGCAAGGGCACCATCAATTTGGGACTGAACATCACCGGCGTGGGCGGCATCACGCTCAACCTGCTCAACCCGCCCCGGATCGCCGTCGGACCCGCCGGCAAATCGCTGTCAGGCGCTTGGTGCACCCAGACCCAATCGGCGCAGATGTCCATCAAGGTGGGCCTGAACCCCTTGAACCTGGGCCTCGTTGACATGGCGCTGTACCTCGACCTGCTGTCCACCTCTGGTCAGCTTGCGTCGCTGTCCATCGCGCCTGGCAACACCCGGGGGCAAATCGAAGTGGGCAGCACCTTGGTCAGCCTTCGCCTGCGCAACAACGCCGACACCAACCTGGCATCGGTTTTTGGTGGCCTGCTGCAAGTGGGGCTGAACATCCCTGTGGGCGATGCCAAAGGCGGCGCAGCGGCCTTCAACATCGCCTCGACGGCGGAGCTGCCCAAGACGGTGCAGACCTCCGGCGTGGGCAGCGGCACCTTCGCCGGGCTGCTTGGTCAAGACACCAGCCTGGTCATCAAGGTGCTGGGCCTGGGTGGAGACTTGCTCAAACCCCTGGTCAACTTCTTCGTGTCCCCGGTCCTGGCGGCCGTTGGTGCATTGGTGATCGACCCCCTGCTCAACGCACTGGGCATCGACATCGGCCTGGTTCGCGTCAAGCTCAACGACGTCGAAAGCGCCAAGCCTGTGCTCATCATTTGAGCCTCTAGCCGGCGCCACCAAAGGCCCCCAGAAACCTCACCCCTCCCCGTACACCACCTGCGGCTGCGCCTGCGGCATCAGCTCCCGCATGCGCACCATCGCCTCGTCGCTCGGGAACACGCGCGAGGCCTCACCCAGCTCCACCTCGCCTCGCGCCGACAACCCATCGGTGTGGCGCTCGATCACCACGCGCACCGGCAGGCCCTGCACGGTGTCGGGCAGGTCAGGCTGAGGCGCCGCCACGCGCCGCCCCGGGAACTCGCGCAACCACTCGCCCACGGGCAGTTGCTGCCCCGGCGCGTGCACCCGCACGAAACGAGCGAAGCGGCAACGCGCCTGCGCCAGGCTGAAAACCTGCTGCACGTTCAGGCGCAGGCCACCCGAAAAGCGGTCGTTCTGCACCTTGCCCTGGATGATGACGAGCTCGTCTTCCTTGAGCACGTCCTTGTTGGCGTCGAGCGTGTCCTGGTTGGCCACGGCCTCGATGGCGTCGCTCTTGTCGTCGAGCTTGAACAGGCCCACTCGCCCGCGCGCACCGTTGATGACGCGCATCTCGCTGACGATGCCGGCCACCAGTTGCGGGTCGCGGCTGTCGCGCAGGTCGGCGATGCGCTGCTTGCAAAAACGCCGGATCTCGCCCTCGGCCTGGTCGAACAGGTGGCCTGTGAGGAAGAAGCCGATGGCGGTCTTCTCCAGCCCCAGCTGTTCCTTGAGCGACCACGGGTCGGTGGGCACCAGGTCGGGCTCGTTGGTGGACGCGGCGTGGCTGTCGCCGAAGTCGAACAGGCCGCCCTGGTCGGCGTTGGCCGCCAGCGTGTCGGCATATTCGAAAGCGAGCGAGACGCTGGCCAGCAAGGCCGCGCGGTTGTCCGCCAACGTGTCGAAGGCGCCCGCCTTGATCAAGGCCTCGACCACGCGCTTGTTGACCAGCTTGCGGTCCACGCGCGTGCAGAAGTCGAAGAAGCTCTTGAAGGGGCCGTTGGCATTGCGCTCGGCCACGATGGCCTCGATGGCGCCCTGCCCCGTGCCCTTGACCGCGCCCAGCGCGTAGCAGATGGACTTGTCGCCAGTCGGGATGAAGCGCCACTCACCCTCGTTGACGTTGGGCGGCGAGAAAGTGATGCCGAAGTTCTGCGTGGCATCGTCGTGGAAGATCTTGAGCTTGTCCGTGTCGTCGCTGGCGATCGTCATGTTGCCTGCGAAGAATTCGGACGTGTAGTGGTGCTTGAGCCAGGCCGTGTGATAGGCCAGCAAGGCATAAGCCGCCGCGTGCGACTTGTTGAAGCCGTAGCCCGCGAACTTCTCCATCAAGTCGAAGATCTCGTTGGCGAGCTCGGTGCTGATGCCGTTCTTGGCCGCCCCTTCCGCGAACAGGCCGCGGTGGTGCTGCATCTCCTCGACCTTCTTCTTGCCCATGGCGCGGCGCAACAGGTCGGCGCCACCGAGCGAGTAGCCGCCCACGATCTGGGCGACCTGCATCACCTGCTCCTGGTAGACCATGATCCCGTAGGTCTCTTCCAGCACCTGGCTCATCAGGGGGTGCGGGTACTCGACCGCCTCCTTGCCGTGCTTGCGCGCGCAGAACGAGGGGATCAGGTCCATCGGGCCTGGTCGGTACAGCGCCACCAGCGCGATGATGTCCTCGAAGACGCTGGGCTTGGCGTCGCGCAGCATGCCTTGCATGCCGCGTGATTCAAGCTGGAACACGGCAACGGTCTTGCCCTCGGACAGCAGCCGGTAAGTGGGCGCGTCGTCCAGCGGGATCTTGGCGAAGTCGAAGTCCTTCTGGTCCGGGTGGCGGGCCATGATGAACTCTTTGGCCGTCTCCAGGATGGTCAGCGTGGCCAGGCCCAGGAAGTCGAACTTCACCAGGCCGATGGCTTCGACGTCGTCCTTGTCGTACTGGCTCACGGCCGAGTCGCTGCCAGGCTGCTGGTAGAGCGGGCAGAAGTCGGTGATCTTGCCCGGCGCGATCAGCACGCCACCGGCGTGCATGCCGATGTTGCGCACCAGGCCTTCGACGTTCTCTGCGAGTTCGAGCAGCGCGGCCACTTCTTCTTCGGCCTTCTCGCGCTCGTTGATCTCGGGCGCCTCGTGGCGGGCGTAGATGACCTTCGCCTTCTCCGGATCGAAGTCAGGGGGCAACTTGGCCAGCGTCACCGTCTTGCCAGGGGGCGCCGGGATCAGCTTGGCGATGCTGTCGACGTGGCCGTAGCCCATGCCCAGCACGCGGCCCACGTCGCGCAGCGCGGCCTTGGCGGCCATGGTGCCGAAGGTGGCGATCTGCGAAACAGCAGCGCGACCGTAGCGGTCTTTCACGTAGTCGATGACGCGGTCGCGGTTGCCCTGGCAGAAGTCGATGTCGAAGTCGGGCATCGACACCCGCTCCGGGTTCAGGAAGCGCTCGAACAGCAGGTTGTACTTGAGCGGGTCGAGGTCGGTGATCTTGAGCGCGTAGGCCACCAGCGAGCCGGCGCCCGAGCCCCGGCCCGGCCCCACCGGGCAGCCGTTGTTCTTGGCCCAGTTGATGAAGTCCTGCACGATCAGGAAGTAGCCCGGGAAGCCCATCTTCAGGATCGTGTTGATCTCGAACTCCAGGCGCTCGACGTAGCGCGGGCGTTCAGCGTTGCGCTCGGCCTCGTTGGGGAAGAGGTGCAAAAGCCGCTCTTCCAGGCCCTGGTGCGACAGCTCGCGGAAGAACGCGTCCATGGGCTGCGGCTGGCCGTCCGGCATGATCGGCGTCGGGAAGTCGGGCAGCTGCGGCTTGCCCAGCACCAGCGTCAGCGAGCAGCGCCGCGCGATCGCCACCGTGTTGGCGATGGCCGAGGGGATGTCGGCGAACAGCGCCTGCATCTCGGCCGTGGTCTTGAAGTGCTGCTCCTTGGTGAAGCGCTTGATGCGCTTGGGGTTGCCCAGCGCTTCGCCCTCGGCGATGCACACGCGCGCCTCGTGGGCCTCGAAGTCATCGGGCGCGAGGAACTGGATGGGGTGCGTGGCCACCACCGGCAGCTTGAGCCTGGCGGCCAGCGGCACGGCGGCTCGGATGTGCGGCTCGTTGGTGGGGTGGCCGCCGCGCTGCAGCTCGATGTAGAACCGCCCCGGGAAGGCCTCGGCCAGCTTCTTCGCCCAGGCTTCGGCCTTGGCCACATCGCCCATCAAGATGGCCTGGCCCACCGGACCCAGCTCGGCGCCGGACAGGCAGATCAGGCCCTCGTTGCGCTCGGTCAGCGAGGCCCAGCTCACCCAGGCGTGCGTGCGCTGGCCCGGGGCCGTCCAGGCCTCGCCGAGCAGCTCGCACAAGCGCAGGTAGCCCGCGCGGTTCTGGATCAGCAGCAGCAAGCGCAGGGGCGCGCGACCGGCCTCTTCGGGCTCCAGCCAGATGTCGGCGCCAATGATGGGCTGCACGCCCTTTTTCCGCGCTGCGGAATACAGCTTGACCGCGCCAAACAGGTTGGACAGGTCGGTCACCGCCACGGCGGGCTGACTGTCCTTGGCTGCAAGCTTGACCAGGTCGTCGATGCGGACGGTGCCGTCGACGACGGAGAACTCGGTGTGGGCGCGGAGGTGAACGAAAGGCATGAAGCCATTGTAAGAAGCCGGCGCCCTGCGCCCCGCCCCCGACGCCTTGGGTGGTTTTTTCAGATTCGCGGGTTTGGGTGTGCAGGATGTATCAATTTGCGACCGAATGAGCGGCTCAAGCATTCAGTCCTCAGGTGCCATGCCGACAACAACGATGAATGCAAAAAAGAGCACGACATGTCGTTTTTCCGTGAGCGCGGGCTGGCTGCCCGCATCGCCCTGGCTTCGGTGCTGGTGTGCGCCGGGCTGATCGGGGCCGCCATCTTCACGGTGTGGCGACTGCAGGACGTCTCGGCCACCAGCGGGCTGACGGCCATGAACCGCATCCCTCAACTGGCCGGGATCGCCCAGGTTGAGCTCAACGTCACCCGGGCTTCGCTGCAACTGCGCCACGCCATGCTGGCGCGCACGCCTGCCGAGCGCGACGCGGCCTTGCAAGACGTTCAAGCCAAGCGCGAGCTGATCGAGCAACTGCTCAGAACCTACGAGCAACAGCTGTTCACCCAGGCAGGCAAGCAACGCTTCGAGGCCATCGCGCCTGCCGTGCAGGCCTTCTGGGTGCAAGGGGAAACCAACGTCAAACTCATCATCGAAGGCCGCAAGGACGAAGCCTTCGCTTACCTGGTGGATCACACCATCCCTGCTCGCAACGCGCTGCTCAAGGAGCTCGCCGCAACCGTGAGCTACCAACGCGACAGCGCCGAGCAGGACATCGCACACATCCAGTCCAGCATCGAGCAGACGCTGATGGTGCTCATGGGTGTGTTCGTCTTCATCGGTGGCGCCATGGTGACGCTGTCCTGGTGGATCGGTCGCACCTTGAAGCGACGGGTGGACAGATCTCGGGAGGTGGCCGAACGCGTGCGCGACGGCGACCTGCGCACCACCATCCAGGAAGACCACCGCGACGAGTTCACCCCCTTGCTGGAGGCGCTGTGCGACATGCAAAGCAGCCTGACCCAGGTGGTCACGAGGGTGCGCGGCAACGCCGAAGCCGTGGCCACGGCCAGCGCGCAAATTTCCCAAGGCAGCCAGGACCTGTCCCAGCGCACCGAGCAACAAGCCGGCTCGCTGCAGCAAACCGCCTCCACGATGTCGGACCTGGGGCACACGGTGCAGCGCAACGCGGAGAACGCGTTGCAGGCCACCACCATGGCACAGGAAGCGGCCAAGGTCGCAGAAGAAGGCGGCGGGGTCGTGCGCGAAGTGGTCGAGACGATGCAAGGCATCAACGAGGCCTCGCGCAAGATCTCCGACATCATCTCGGTGATCGACGGCATCGCCTTCCAGACCAACATCCTGGCGCTGAACGCGGCGGTGGAAGCCGCCCGCGCCGGCGAACAAGGCCGAGGCTTCGCCGTGGTGGCTGCCGAGGTGCGTTCGCTGGCGCAGCGCAGCGCTGGCGCCGCACGCGAGATCAAGCACCTCATCACGGCCAGTGCCGAGCGCGTCGAGCGTGGCAGCACGCTGGTCAACCAGGCGGGCGACACCATGGTCCAGATCGTGGACGCCATCGGTCGCGTCAACACCATCGTGGCCGAGATCAGCACGGCCAGCGCCGAGCAGCAAGCCGGTGTGTCGGTGGTCGGTCAGGCCATCCAGCAAATGGACCACGGCACGCAGCAGAACGCGGCCTTGGTGGAAGAGTCGGCATCGGCCTCCGAGAGCCTGCAGCACCAGGCCGCCGAGCTGGTTCAGTCGGTGGCGGTGTTCAAGGTCTGAGCACCGGCTGATCGCCTGAAATCACTCGGGGGCATGCCCACCCAGCGCCGAAAGGTGCGGCTGAAGTTGGACGTGTCCTGGTAGCCCAGCCGGTCGGCGATGACCTCGACCGTCAGGTAGGAGTTGAGCAGCCACCAGCAGGCCAGGTCCTCGCGCACGCGGTCCAGCAGTTGCTGGTAGGTCAGGCCCTCGTCGCGCAGCTTGCGGATCAGCGTGCGGCTGGAGACGTGCTCGCGCTCGGCCAGCTCGATCAGGGTCGGGTAGCGGCCCTCGCAGGCCAGCAACTGGCGCAAGACACGATCGCCAACGGGCCCCAGTCGGTCGCGCGGGTCGTTCTGCTGTGACCACAGGCGCTCGCACTCGCGCAGGGCCATGCGGTGGGTCTGCGGGTCCGGGGCCAGCCCCGGGTGGCTGAGCAAGGCGGCCGGCAACACCATGGCCGAGCGTTCCACACCGAACCGCACCGAGGGCCACCAGCGACGGTAGGCATCGGCCCAGGGCGGCTCCGGGAAGGCGAACTCCACGCGCGCCACGCGGGTCATGTCCAGCCCCGTGAGGGTATCGAGCAGGCGCAGGCCCGCGCCCATCAGGTGGCCCATGATGTACTCGCGCACGTCGGGCGCCTGCAGGTGCTCGCGCATCCACAAGGTCACCTCCTCGCCTTGTGTCGCCACCTCCAGCGAGATCAGGCTTTGTCGCAAGCCGGCGTGCCGCTGGATCAAGGCCAGCGCCTGCCCCACGTTGTCGCACGACATGGCCGCCACGCCCACCGGCCCGTGCGCCGACAACTGCGTGCCCCACCCCACCGTGATGCCCAGCCAGGGCTCTTGCGTGAGCGCCACCGCGCGCCGGATCAGCCGGGTCACCTCGTCGAAGCTCAGGTAGCGGTTGCCCTCGTGCAGCGCGGCCCAGTTCAGCCGCGTGCCCGCCAGGATCTGCGCCTCGTCGAAGCCACGGCGGCGCATCTCGGCGCAGATCAGCCGGGCGGAG
>NZ_DCXA01000035.1:0-3352 GCF_002328915.1 Aquabacterium sp. UBA2148 | reverse complement strand
CCAGCGCCATCAGTCCCAGCAGGGATTTCAGGGTGGGGCGTCCTGCTGAGGGCGGGGTCATGCTGTGTGTGCCCAGTTCGTGCCGACCCGTGTCAGCCCTTGGGCGCTTGCTGGTCGGTCGCGGCGGGCGCCTTCTGGCCGAGTTTGCTTTCCTGGCCGGCCAGCAGCTTGCGGATGTTGGCCTCGTGGCGCCAGATCAGCAGCGCGCTCATGACGACGGTGCCAAAGGTGGCGGGCCCGACGCCCCAGCCCCAAGCCTGGATGACCGGCGCAGCCAGCGAGGCCGTCAGCGCCGCCAGCGACGAGTAGCGAAAGACGATGGCCATGGTGAGCCAGACCAGCAGCACCAGGCCGCCCAGCGCAGGCGCGAAGCCCAGCAGCACGCCCGCCGCCGTGGCCACGCCTTTGCCACCTTCGAACTTGAAGAAGATGGGCCACAGGTGCCCGATGAAAGCACCCAGACCCACCGCCGTGACCACCACCTCGGGCATCCCGAGTTGCCAGGCCACCACCACCGGCACATAGCCCTTGAGTGCATCGAACAGCAGGGTCAAGATGGCTGCTGCTTTGTTGCCAGAACGCAGCACATTGGTGGCGCCCGGGTTGCCGGACCCGTAACTGCGGGGGTCGGCCAGGCCGAACACCCGGCTGACGATGACGGCGAAGGACAGCGAGCCGATGAAATACGCAACGACGGCACCCAGGCCGGCGATCGTCAAGGGGTCTAGGGCGGACAGGTTCATGCGCGGTGACCGGGAATGCGATGGGGAGCGGGGAGAAGAGGGCGCCAGTGTAGTGGAGCCCTGGGGCGCCGCTGCGTCAGGCGGCGCTCGCTCGGGGGAGCTCAGGGGGTTTGTCCCATCATCCGTGGCTCTCAGGCGTGCAGACAATCGCCGCAACCCGAAGCCCTCAACCCGTCCATGATTTCCTACAGCCGTCCTCAGTTCTGGCAGCGAACCTGGTTCACGCTCTTGTGCATGGGCGTTGCCGTGGCCGCTGTGGTGGCCTGGTGGGTCTGGCAGGGGCGTTCGGCCGCTGCGGCCGGGGGAGACGCTTCGACCCTGGCGCGTGGCGCTTCAGGCGTGCCCGAGGCGGCGGCCAGAGCCGGGCTGCAAGAGCCCACGTTGCTCTCTGACGGGCGCCCGGAAGACTTTTCTGCACAGGAATGGGCGGCCCTCAAGGACGCGATGAAGCAGTCGTCGCATCCCGAGGCCGAACTCAAGCGCGTGGTGGCCTACTTGCGTTTTCAAAAGCGCTTCGACCAGTGGCAGGGGCTGCGTGACTCCGCCGATGTCGGCTTGCGCCGGCAGGTGGCGGCCTCGCTGGTCGAGCAGGTGCCGGAACGCCTCAAAGAAGGCGAGGTGACCATGGGTGAGGCGCAATTGCTCCTCAGCGCTTTGTGGTCCGACCTGGAGCCCGACGAGGCGCGCCGACGTCAGCGCATCGACGAGGGCATCAAGATCCTGCAGGCGGCTGCGCCACAACCCGATGCCGACCAGGCCCGGCGCGAGGCCGATCGCCTGAGCGAATACAAGCGCCGGGAGTCGGCCATCGTGCTCGAGTACCAGTCAAGGCCCGAGACTCAACGCGACCCTGCCTGGCTGGAAGCCCAACTAGACGACGCCCGCCGCGCGGTTTACGGCGGCAATTGAGCCCTGCTGGCCCGCTTTCGGATTGAGCGTTGTGTGGACGCGCCGCCGAGTTGGCATCGAGTCCTGCCCGCGCGGTCGATAGAATGCGGCCCTGATGGTCGCCTCGTCCTCATCCCTTCCGCAGAACATCGCCCGTTGCCTGGTGCTGGCCTTGGTGGCGGCCGCGCTTTGGTGGCACGCCGGTGTCTTGTTGCCTTTTGTGCTCAGCATGGTGCTGGCCTATGTGCTGCGACCTGGTGTCGACCGGCTGATCAGGGCGCGCGTGCCCCGCGTGCTGGCCGTCGCGCTGTCTTTGCTGATGGTCTTCCTCACGGCTTCGGTGTTGCTGTTGCTGCTGGTGCCGATCGTGTCGCAACTGGTGCCCATGATCCGCTCCCAGTTGCCCGACCTGTTGACGCAGGGCTGGCAGGCGCTGGTGCCCAGGTTGTCTGCCCTGGGGGTGGAGGTGCCCAGCTCCATCGACCAGGTGAAGGCGCAACTCGTCGAGTTGCTGCAAACCCATGGCAGCGAGTGGGGCAGTGCGCTTTGGCGTTCTGCGGTGGCGGGTGGCAGCGGGCTGTTCGCGCTGCTGGGTTACGCCTTCCTGGTGCCCATGCTGGCTTTTTACTGGCTGCTGGACTGGGACCGCCTGACGCAGGCTGCGCGTGGATTGCTTCCCTGGCGGGTGCGTCCCGCCCTGAACGAATTGCTGGACGAGGTCGACTCCCTCATGGGACAGTACCTGCGTGGGCAGGCGCTCGTCATGCTGATCCTGGCCGTTTACTACAGCGTGGGCCTGAGCCTGTTCGGCTTCAAGCTGGCCTTGCCCATCGGCGTGTTCACCGGCCTGGCGGTCTGCATCCCTTACCTGGGCTTTGGCTTGGGCCTGTTGCTGGCCCTGTTGGCGGGGGTGCTGCAGTTCGCCGCAGCGGGCGAAGGCGTGCTGCAACCGCTGGTTGGCGTCGCTGTCGTCTATGGTTTGGGTCAGGTGATCGAAAGCGTGGCGCTGACGCCCCGGTTGGTCGGCGAGCGCATCGGCCTGCATCCCCTGGGGGTCATCCTGGCCCTGATGCTGTTCGGGCAATGGTTGGGCTTTTGGGGCATCGTCGTGGCCTTGCCCTGTGCGGCCTGCCTGACCGTGATCGGGCGTCGCCTGCTGGCCCGTTGGCGCGCCAGCGCTGATTTCCTGCGCACAGAGTGACAGGGCGGTCATGAGCGATGTCTCCCGAGGGGTGGTTGCCCCTGTGCCGATGCGCCAGCTGTTGCTCGACCTCGGGTCGCCAGCCGTGCCGGGCCTGGATGCCTTTGTCACGGGAGGGCAAGCCCAGAATGAGGCGCTGCTGGCCTGGCTGAGCGCATGGCCTGCGGTGGATGGCCCCCTTTCGCCGGCCTACATCTGGGGCGCGCCCGGTTGCGGCAAAACCCACCTGCTGCGCGCGATGGTCGAGAGGGCATTGGGCCTGGGCTTTGGCGTGATCTGGCTGAACGCCCAGACCTGCCAGATGTGGGCCGGTTGCCAGCCGGGCGCTCCGACGCTGGCCCTGCTCGACGACTGCGAGCGGCTCGACGCCGAAAGCCAGCACCTTGCATTCAAGCTGTTCATCGAGTCTGCTGCAGCGTTGGCTGCGCGTGAAGCGGGCACAACACCTGCCGCGGCCGGTGCGGCGGTTTCGGACGTGTCGGACGTGTCTGCCGAGGCAGGCGAGCTGTTCATCCTGGCC
>NZ_DCXA01000037.1:2847-3031 GCF_002328915.1 Aquabacterium sp. UBA2148 | reverse complement strand
GGGCGATCAGCTCGTTGGGCAGGCGAAATCACCGTGCCCGCCGGTCTGCGAGATGAAGGCGCCCGATGGCCAGATGCGCGGCCCCGGGGTGATGCCCGCGTCGATGGCCGCCTTCAGGCCGAACACCGGCCCGCCCAGGTCGCGCACGCTGGTGAAGCCGCGCATGAGCATGTCCTGCGCGGCT
>NZ_DCXA01000037.1:2369-2778 GCF_002328915.1 Aquabacterium sp. UBA2148 | reverse complement strand
CGGCCCGCGCCGCCGCGATCTGCACGAAGCCGAAGTCCCCCAGCAGCGCCACCTGCTGCGAAACGGTGGCGAACATCAGGTGGGTGTGGGCGTCGATGAGGCCCGGCATCAAGGTGCGCCCGCCGCCGTCGATGCGGGTGAGCGCGACATCGGCCGGTGGCGCGATCGGCGAGGTGGAGATGGTGCGCACCCGGTTGCCGACCACCAGCACATGGCTGGGTGGCGACAGGCGCTCGTCGGTGCCGTTGAAGACCCGCACGTTGTCGATCAGCAGGCCGGTGGCCGGCGCGGTGACTGGGGGGGCCGCGGGCGCCGGGCCGTCGGCCATCGCCGGGCAAACCACGGCCAGCGCCAAGGCACCCAAGCCATGCCTCACGCGCGTCAACATCGCTCGACTGTTCATCGTGTG
>NZ_DCXA01000037.1:1382-2290 GCF_002328915.1 Aquabacterium sp. UBA2148 | reverse complement strand
GTCCCTCTTGAAGTGGAAGGACGGGGCGGAACTGCCCCGTCAGGGCCGAGTCTGCCCAGGCGGGCCCTGGCGCGCAAGGCGCCAGCTCATCTGACACCAGGGAAATCCCGATGGGGCGCATCAGCGACAAAGCGTCGCGCGCGAACGCACCCGACCCAGGGATGGCCGAAATACCGTCCCGCCATCAAAATGACACGGTAGGTTTTCAGATAGATTCTCGACTTTTCTTTCGGATGCGTGTCATGACGAACGTCAAACCCTGGTTGCAGCAGTACGGTCAAGGCGTCCCGGCCGAGGTCAACCCCGACGCCTACCCTTCGCTGGTCGAGCTGCTGGAAGAAGCCTTCCGCACCCACGCCAAAGCCGACTCGATGGCCTACCTGGGTTCGCGCTGGACCTTCGCCGACGTCGATCGCCAGTCGTTGCAACTGGCCGCCTGGCTGCAGGCGCAGAAGTTGCCCAAGGGCAGCCGCGTCGCGGTGATGATGCCCAACGTGCCGCACTACGCCGTGGCCATCGCCGGCGTGCTGCGCGCCGGCCACGTGGTGGTCAACGTCAACCCGATGTACACCCCGCGCGAGCTCGAACACCAACTGGTCGATTCGGGCGCCGAGGTCATCATCGTGCTGGAGTACTTCGGGCCCACCGTGCAGGAGGTCATCGAGCGCACGCCGGTCAAGCACATCCTGCTGGCCTCGCTGGGCGATGTGTTCGGCGCCATCAAGGGCCCGTGGGTCACCTACAAGTCGCGCAACGTCGACAAGCACGTCATCGACTTCAAGCTGCCCGACAGCGGCCGCTGCCGCGTCACGCCCTTCAAGGCCGCACTCAAACAAGGCAAGTCCCTGCCCTTCCAGCGCCCTGCACTGAACGGCAGCGACGTCGCCTTCCTGCAGTACACCGGCGGC
>NZ_DCXA01000037.1:0-1293 GCF_002328915.1 Aquabacterium sp. UBA2148 | reverse complement strand
GGGCGTCTCCAAGGGCGCCACGCTCACGCACCGCAACCTGGTGGCCAACATCCTGCAATGCGAGGCCTGGTTCAAGCCCGAGCTCTCCAAGGTCGAGGGCCAGCTGGTCAACGTGGTGGCCTTGCCGCTCTACCACGTGTTCGCCTTGACGGTGTGCTTCTTCCTGAGCGCGCGCATGGGCACGCTCAACGTCATGATCGACAACGCCCGCAACATCGGCAAGCTGATCGAGACGCTCAAGAAGTTCCAGATCACGCAGTTCCCGGCGGTCAACACGCTCTACAACGCGCTGGTGGAAGAGCCCGATTTCGAGCAGCTCGACTTCTCGCGCCTGAAGGTGTGCAACGGCGGCGGCATGGCCGTGCAGCAGTCGACGGCCGAGGCTTGGCAGCGCATCACCGGCGTGCCCATCGTCGAAGGCTATGGCCTGTCCGAGACCTCGCCCGTGGTGACGGTCAACCGCCTGGACAACCGCAGCTACAACGGCGCCATCGGCTACCCGCTGCCCTCCACCGAGGTGGTGCTGCTCGACGATGCCGGCCAACCCGTGGCCCAGGGCGAACCCGGCGAGATCGCAGTCCGAGGCCCGCAGGTGATGGCCGGCTACTGGCAGCGCCCCGAAGAGACCGCCAAGGTCATGACGGCCGATGGCTTCTTCCGCACCGGCGACGTGGGCGTGATGTCGGCCGACGGCCTGTTCAAGATCGTCGACCGCAAGAAGGACATGATCCTGGTCTCGGGCTTCAACGTGTACCCCAACGAGATCGAGCAGGTGGTGAGCCTGCACCCGGGCGTGACCGAGTGCTGCGCCATCGGCGTGCCCGACGAGAAGTCTGGCGAGGCGGTCAAGCTGTTCGTGGTGCGCAAGGACTACAGCCTGAGCGAGGCCGACATCGCCGAGTACTGCAAGGAGCAGCTCACGGGCTACAAGCGGCCACGCCACATCGAGTTCCGCGAAGACCTGCCGATGAGCAACGTGGGCAAGATCCTGCGCAAGGATTTGCGTGACGAGGAGCTGGCGCGGCTGGCGGCTCAGGCGCGCAAGAAGGCGGCTTGATCGGCACCTTGGTGTTTCGGGCGGGCGAGAGCCCGGCCATGGAGCCACCCTGCGGGGTGGCTTTTTTCTTGGTTCGGTGCTTTGGTGGGTGGAAGGGTGAAGTGGTTTGCCACGGTTGAGCAACGGGCTGGGGGCCAGGGGGGCCTGCTCCGGGACCACGCTCGCGGGGCACCACCGCGCGTTGCATTCGTCACCCCTTGAACACCGACCAGGCTGTTGCCGAGCCATGACACCGC
>NZ_DCXA01000038.1:0-3026 GCF_002328915.1 Aquabacterium sp. UBA2148 | reverse complement strand
CCCGCCTCGACGGCATACGGGCGGTTTGCACGCTGGGCGCACCCGCGACGGCCGACCATGTGCTTCGTCACTTCGGTCCGACCAAGTCCGAAGAGGATGGGCAGATCCAGGTCGACCTGGGCGGCCGGGCGTTCAGGATCGCGCCGGCCTTCATTGAAGAGCTCCAGGCCCAAGCCCACGAGAACCCGGTCAAGGGGCTTCGCGCGGCCTTGCTGGTTATGCACGCGCCAAGTGACGCGGTGGTGGACATCGGCGAGGCACAGGACCTGTTCAAGGCGGCCAGACATCCTAAGAGTTTCATCAGCCTGGACGATGCGGACCATCTGCTCACGCGCCCGGCCGATGCGCAGTATGCGGCTGACCTGATTGGCGCCTGGGCCTCGCGGTTTCTGCCGATGCGAGCCGAGCGAAACGATGCGCCGTCGGACCTTCGTGCGGGCGAGGTGTGGGTGGGGGAGCACGATCACGCCTTCTGGCGATCGATGCGAGCAGGTCCGCACCACCTCGACGCCGATGAGCCCAAGGAAGTGGGTGGTGGCGAACGCGGGCCCGATCCTTATGAACTTCTGCTGATGTCGCTGGGCGCCTGCACGTCCATGACATTGCGCCAGTACGCCAAGCGAAAAGGCTATGCGCTCAAGGATGTCCAGGTCAGGTTGCGTCATGAGCGCGCGCACGCGACCGATTGCCAGGAGTGCGGGGATCGCTCGGGACAGGTTGACCACGTCACGCGGCAGCTCCTGCTGAGCGGACCGTTGAGTGAAAGCCAGCGACAGGACCTGTTGCGCATCGCCGATCGTTGCCCCGTGCATCGAACGCTGGAGAACCATCCGGTGATCACCACCACACTGATTCGGGACTGATCCCAACCACACACAAACGAAGGAGACGGAGCATGAGAGCCATCTGGAAAGGCACCACCATCGCTGAGAGCGATGACATCGTGGAAGTTGAAGGCAACGCCTATTTCCCACACGACGCGTTGCGCCCGGAACATTTCAAACCAAGCGATACGCACACCACCTGTCCATGGAAGGGGCGGGCCAGCTACTACGACGTCGTGGTCGGCGAAGACGTGAACGCTGACGCGGCGTGGTACTACCCGTCGCCCAAGGCTGGTGCGGAGGCGGTGACCGGCAGGGTGGCGTTCTGGCGCGGTGTCGAGGTGCGGCCATGAGCGGGGAACAGAGGTTCGACGCGATCGTGATCGGAGCCGGTCAGGCCGGTCCCTTTCTGGGCGCGACACTCGTTGCCCGGGGTATGAAGGTGGCGCTCATCGAGGAGCGTGACCTGGGTGGTACCTGTGTCAATCGGGGCTGCACCCCAACCAAGACCCTACGCAAGTCGGCTCGTGTGGCTCACATGGCGCGCCGGGCCAGCGAATTCGGTGTGCAAACCGGGTCGGTCCAGGTCAACTTCAGGGCAGCGATGGAGCGCATGCAACGCCGGGTGGAGGAGGCTCGCTCTGGCCTGCAGGCCTGGCTGGGCCAGTTGGAAGGACTCACCATCATCAAGGCGCGCGGTCGCCTGGCGGGCCGTGAAGGCGAACAGTTCGTGGTGCTGGCCGGCGAGCATCAGCTGGTGGCGCCCAAGGTGGTGCTGAACACCGGCACACGTCCCTTTGTTCCGCCGGTGCCTGGGCTGGACGAGCTGCCGTTCCTGGACAACGAACGGCTGTTGGCGCTGCGTGAATTACCGTCCAGGCTGGTGATCATCGGCGGTGGATACATCAGCCTGGAGATGGCTCAGATCTTTCGGCGGCTGGGAAGTGAGGTTGCCATTCTGGAAACAGGGCCCCGCCTCACGGCCCGCGAGGACGAGGACATTGCAGCCGCTGTGACCGGAATGCTGACAGCGGAAGGCATCGAAGTGAACACCGGCGTGCGCATTGAGCGGGTCGGCAAGGCGGACAACGACGCTGGCGTGCGGGTGCAGTTGGCTGGTGGCCGCAGCGTGGATGGCAGCCACCTGCTGGTGGCCACCGGGCGAATACCGAACACCGACTGTCTGGGCCTGGAAACGGTGGGCCTGGAGGTCAGTGCGCGAGGCTACCTGGTCACCAACGACCGGCTCGAAACCGCGGTTCCCGGCATCTGGGCGCTGGGTGACATCAATCAGCGCGGGGCCTTTACCCACACCAGCTACCACGATCAGGACATCGTGGCGGAGAACCTGGCCGGAGGGCAACGCAGCGCCGCCGCGCGCGTCGGCATTTATGCCATGTTTACCGATCCTCCGCTGGCCCACGTCGGTCTTTATGAGGCCGACGCGCGAAAACTCGTGACCGAAGGGCGACGCATTTCCCAGGCGGTTCACGCCATGAAGGACGTCAGTCGCGCGAAGGAAGAAGGCGAAACCGTGGGCAAGATCAAGCTCCTCATCGATGAGGACAGTGGTCATTTCCTCGGAGCGACCATGCTCGGGATCCAGTCGGACGAGATCATTCAGGCGATCGGTCTGGTGATGGCCAGTGGCGGCACCTGGAAGTTGGTCCGGGATGCATTGCCCGTTCACCCGACGGTCACCGAGTTCCTGCCCACCATCATTGATCGACGCAAGCCCTTGACCGCAAGTTCTGGGTGAGCCGGAGGACCCACACCATGCCCATCAACCGCTCATTCAGCGGCCGCAATCGCGATGTCCACAACCACGGCGGTCGACTTCCGCCAGGACAGTCCCTGACGGAAGGTTTTCCCGTGCTGACTGCGGGCCCCACCCCAAAAGCCTTGGCGCTTGGCGATTGGCGCTTGACCTTGAAGGTCGGTGTGCGGCCGGTTCGCGTTTGGACCTGGAGCGAATTCCAGGCCCTGCCCCAGACCGAGCAGGTGGTCGATATCCATTGCGTTACCACCTGGTCGAAATTCGACACCCGCTGGCGCGGTGTGACGTTGGACACCTTGTTGCAGGCGGCCGGACTGGAAGCGCCCACGCCTTGGGTGTTGGCGCATTCTCAGGACGGCTACTCCACCAACGTGCCGTTGGCCGATCTGACACAAGGGCGCGCAATGATCGCAACGCACTACGAC
>NZ_DCXA01000132.1:13071-13509 GCF_002328915.1 Aquabacterium sp. UBA2148 | reverse complement strand
TGGGCCAGCTTCACCGTGGCATCGATGTTGATGCCGGTGAGCATGCCGTCGCGGCCGATGTCGGTGTAGATCACGCCTTCGACGCCGTAGTCCTCGAACTTCTTGGCCAGGTCGACGACCTCGTGGCCGGAGAGCTTGCTCCAGCCGTCGGTGGCCACCTTGCCGTCCTTGGCGTCCAGGCCGACGATGATGTGACCACCGAAGGCGGTGCAGGCGTCACGCAGGAAGCCGGGGTTCTTGACCGCAGCGGTGCCGATGATGACGTAGCTCAGGCCGTCGTCGAGGTAGCGCTCGATGGTGTCGAGGTCGCGGATGCCGCCACCCAGCTGAACGGGGATCTCGGAGCCGACTTCCTTGATGATCGCCTTGATGGCGGCCTCGTTGACGGGCTTGCCGGCGAACGCACCGTTGAGGTCGACCAGGTGCAGGCGGCGCGCG
>NZ_DCXA01000132.1:0-12975 GCF_002328915.1 Aquabacterium sp. UBA2148 | reverse complement strand
AAGCCAGCGGCGGGCCATGGCCGCCGGGTCCTCACCGAAGGTGGTGGAGTCGTTCATGTCGCCTTGCTTGAGGCGAACACACTTGCCGTCTTTCAGGTCGATCGCAGGAATCAGCAGCATGGCTGGGACGCGTGTGGGTCAGTCGTCGAAGAAGCCTGGCGGGGCCAGGCGGGAAGGATGCGTGCGGCGCCGGACGCCCTCGCAGGCACCCGGCCCTGCTCAGGGCCGCCAGAGCAGGAAATTGCGGTACAGAGCCAGGCCGTGTTCAGCGCTCTTTTCCGGGTGGAACTGCGTGGCGAAAATGTTATCCCGTGCCACGACACTGGTAAAGCGGACACCGTACTCGGTTTCGCCGGCGCTGTGTTGGGCATCGTCCACACGCGCATGGTAGCTGTGAACGAAGTAGAACCAGCTTTCGTCGGGGATGCCCGCCCAGCACGGATGGGGCTCACCGCCCCAGGCGCCCGCGTGGCGGGCCTGGCTGACGCGGTTCCAGCCCATCTGGGGCACTTTGTAGCGGCTGCCGTCGGGTTGGATTTGCCCCTCGAGGCGAAATTTCACCACGCGCCCGGGGATCAGGCCGAGACCGGGCGTGTCCTGCTCTTCGGAGTGGTTCAGCAGCATCTGCATGCCCACGCACACGCCCATCAGGGGCTTGGTGGCGGCGGCATCCAGCACGGCGCCGAACAGGTCACCGCCATGCGCTTCGCGCAGCTCGCGCATGCAGTCGCGCATCGCGCCCTGACCTGGCAGCACGACGCGCTCGGCGGCGTGCACCACCTTGGGGTCGTTGGTGACGACCACCTGCAGGTTCAGGTCCTTGGCAGCGTGCTCCACCGCCTGCGACACGGAACGCAGGTTGCCCATGCCGTAGTCGATCACGGCAACGGTCGCGGCAACGGTCGACGCAGCGCTCACAGCGAACCCTTGGTCGATGGGATGACGCCAGCCATGCGGGGGTCCAACTCCAGCGCGGCACGCAGGGCGCGCGCAAACGCCTTGAACACCGTCTCGCACTGGTGGTGGGCGTTGACGCCGCGCAGGTTGTCGATGTGCAGGGTGACGCCAGCGTGGTTGACAAAGCCCTGGAAGAACTCGAAGGTCAGCTGGGTGTCGAAGCCGCCAATGCTGCCCGAGGTGAAAGGCACGTGCATGGTCAGACCCGGACGGCCGGAGAAATCGACCACCACGCGCGAGAGGGCCTCGTCCAGCGGCACGTAGGCGTGGCCGTAGCGGCGCAGGCCTTTTTTGTCGCCCACGGCCTTGGCCACAGCCTGCCCCAGGGTGATGCCGACGTCTTCAACGGTGTGGTGGCCGTCGATGTGCAGGTCGCCCACGGCGTGGATGTCGAGGTCGATCAGCCCGTGGCGGGCGATCTGGTCGAGCATGTGGTCGAAGAAGCCGATGCCGGTGTGCAGCTTGGCCGTGCCGTTGCCGTCGAGGTTGACGCGCACGGTGATCTGGGTTTCGGCGGTGTTGCGGGTGACTTCGGCCGTGCGCGGAGCACAGGCATTGCCGGCGGTGGGGGCGTTCATGCTTGGGGGTTTCGCAGGGGTTCGCGCAGGACCTCGGTGAGGGCTGCGATCAGCGCGTCGTTCTCCGCCGGCGAGCCAACGGTCAGACGGACGCAGTTTGCCAGCAATTGGTGCAGGCCGGAAACGTTCTTGATCAGGATGCCCCGCGCCTTGAGGGCGGCAAAGGCGCCAGCGGCATCGTTGACGCGCACCAGGATCATGTTGGCTTCGCTTGGGAAGGCCTTGGCACCCGGCATGGCGGCCAGGGCGGCCATCAAGCGCTCGCGCTCGGATTTGATGAGCCCTGCCTGGCGGGAAAACTCGTCGGCATGCTCCAGGGCGAACAGGGCCGCCTCGGTGTTGAGCACGCTGATGTTGTAGGGCGGGCGCACCTTCTCGACCTGCTCGATGAGGTCGGCGCGGCCCATCATGTAGCCCAGGCGCACGCCGGCCAGGCCGAACTTGGAAAGCGTGCGCATCAGCAGCACGTTGGGGTGAGCCTTCAAGCGAGCGATGAAACTCTGGCTGGCGAAGGGCTGGTAGGCCTCGTCGATGATCACCAGACCAGGGCGACCGCCCTCGGCGTTGGCCGACACGGCCTGGACGATCTGCTCGATGACGGCGCTGTCCCAGAGGTTGGCGGTCGGGTTGTTCGGGTAGGCAATGTAGGTCAGCGCCGGCTTGTGCTCGCGGATGGCGGCCAGCATGGCGGGGCCATCGAGCTCGAAATCGGCGGTCAGCGGAACGCCAACGAACTTCATGCCCGTCTGCTTGGCAAAAGCCTCGTACATGACGAAGCCGGGCACCGGCGCCAGGGCCACGGCGCCAGGCCTGGCGCAGGCCACGGACAGCAGCGAGATCAGCTCATCGGAGCCGTTGCCCAGCACCAGGCCCATGTCGGCAGGCACATCGGCGTGGGAACGCAAGGCCGCATGCAAATCGTTGATGCGGGTGCCCGGGTAGCGGTTGAGCGCCACCTTGCCCAGCCGCTCGCCCAGCTTGGCCTGCAGCTCGGGCGGGAGGGTGAAGGGGTTCTCCATCGCATCGAGCTTGATGAAGCCGGCCGCGTCCTGCACGTGGTAGGCGTGCATGGCCAGCACATCGGGGCGGAAGACGTCGAGCAGGCTCATGGCTGTGCGTGTGGGGGAGATCACTTTTTCAGTCGGAACTCAGCGGCCATGGCGTGGGCCTGCAGGCCTTCGCCATGGGCCAGCACGGAGGCGATTTTGCCCAGCACCTGGGCGCCGGCCTCGCTGACCTCGATCAGGCTGGAGCGCTTCTGGAAGTCGTAGACGCCCAGCGGCGACGAGAAGCGCGCCGTGCCCGAGGTGGGCAGCACGTGGTTGGGGCCGGCGCAGTAGTCGCCCAGCGATTCGCTGGTGTAGGCGCCCAGGAAGATGGCACCGGCATGCTTGAGCAGCGGCTCCCACTTGTGGGGCTCGTTGCTCGACACCTCCAGGTGCTCGGGCGCGATGCGGTTGCTGATCTCGCAGGCCTCTTCCATGCTCCGCGTCAGGATCAACGCGCCCCGCCCTTGCAGTGAGGCGCGGATGATGTCGGCGCGCGGCATGGTCGGCAGCAGTCGGTCGATTTCGGTCTGCACCTTCTGGATATAGGCAGCGTCGGGGCAGAGCAGGATGCTTTGCGCCAGCTCGTCGTGCTCGGCCTGGCTGAACAGGTCCATCGCGACCCAGTCGGGCGGCGTGGAGCCATCGGCCAGCACAAGGATCTCGCTGGGGCCGGCGATCATGTCGATGCCGACGGTGCCGAAGACGTGCTTTTTGGCGCTGGCCACGTAGGCGTTGCCCGGGCCGGTGACCTTGTCCACCTTGGGCACGGTGGCGGTGCCATGGGCCAGTGCGGCCACGGCCTGGGCGCCACCGATGGTGAAGGCACGGGTGACGCCAGCAACGTAGGCGGCGGCCAGCACGAGCGGGTTCTTCTCGCCCTTGGGCGTGGGCACCACCATGATGATCTCGCCCACCCCGGCCACGTGGGCAGGGATGGCGTTCATCAGCACGGACGACGGGTAGGCCGCCTTGCCGCCAGGCACGTAGATGCCGACGCGGTCCAGAGGGGTGACTTTCTGGCCCAGCAAGGTGCCGTCTTCGTCGCGGTACTGCCAGCTCAGGCCGCAGGCCTCTTTCTGGCGCTCGTGGTAGCTGCGCACGCGCCGGGCGGCGTTCTCCAGGGCCTCGCGCTGCACGGCGGGCAGGCTGTCGAAGGCGGCCTTGAGCTCGACCTGGGTGAGCTCCAGTTCGGCCATGCCTTGTGCCGGCAGGTGATCGAAGCGAGCGGTGTACTCGAGCACGGCGGCATCGCCCCGGGTGCGCACATCGGCCAGGATGTCGGCCACGCGCTGCTCGATGGCCGTGTCGGTTTCAGCCGACCAGTGCAGCACCTTCTGGAAGGCGGCATCGAAGTCGGGCTGGCTGGTGGCGAGGTGGCGGATCTGAACTGTCATGGCCTGAGGATCTCAGAAATCGCTTTGAGCGGGTCGTCCGGGTGATGGCTTGTCTCGATGGTGTCGATAGCGCGCCGCTGTGGCCAGCACGCCCGACCTGATTGCTCAGGCGGGGATGGCCGAGTCGAAGGCGTCGATCAGGCTGCGCAGCGCCTCGCGCTTGAGCTTGAGCGAGGCCTGGTTGACCACCAGGCGCGAGCTGATCTGCATGATCTCTTCGACCTCGACCAGCTTGTTGGCCTTGAGCGTGTTGCCGGTGGAGACCAGGTCGACGATGGCGTCGGCCAGGCCGGTCAGCGGCGCCAGCTCCATCGAGCCGTACAGCTTGATGAGGTCGACGTGCACGCCCTTGTTGGCGAAGTGCTCGCGCGCGATGCTGGTGTACTTGGTGGCCACGCGGATGCGGGCGCCTTGCTTGACGGCGGCTTCGTAGTCGAAGTCGGCGCGCACGGCCACGCTCATGCGGCACTTGGCGATGTTGAGGTCCAGCGGCTGGTACAGGCCGTCGCTGCCGTCCAGGCTGCCGGCGTGCTCGATGAGGATGTCCTTGCCAGCCACGCCGATGTCGGCGCCGCCATGCTGCACGTAGGTGGGCACGTCGGTGGCGCGCACCAGCACCACGCGCACGTCGTCGCGGTTGGTCGGCAGGATCAGCTTGCGGGACTTTTCAGGGTCTTCGAGCACCTGGATGCCGGCGGCAGCCAGCAGCGGCAGGGTCTCTTCGAAGATGCGGCCTTTGGACAGAGCGAGGGTGATCATGCTCAAGCGCTTTCCTTGACGCGTTCGATGTCGGCTCCGATGCCTCGGAGCTTTTCTTCCATGCGGTCGTAGCCACGGTCGAGGTGGTAGATGCGATCGACCAGGGTCTCGCCCTCGGCCACGAGGCCGGCGATGACCAGGCTGGCCGAGGCCCGCAGGTCGGTGGCCATGACGATGGCGCCGGACAGGCGCGGCACGCCGGTGACGATGGCGCTGTGCCCGTCGACCTCGACCTTCGCGCCCAGGCGGATCAGCTCGTTGACGTGCATGAAGCGGTTTTCGAAGATGGTCTCGTGGATGGCCGCCGTGCCTTCGGCGATGCAGTCAAGCGCCATGAACTGAGCCTGCATGTCGGTCGGGAAGCCTGGGTGCTCCTTGGTGCGGAAGCCCACGGCTTTGGGGCGGCCGTTGCCGACCACGCGCATCCAGCCTTCGCCGATGTCGATCTGCACACCGGCCTCACGCAGCTTCTCGATGACGGCTTCGAGCTGGTCGGCGTCGGTGCGGCGCAGCGTGACGTCGCCACCGGCGGCGCCCACGGCGCACAGGAAGGTGCCGGTCTCGATTCGGTCGGGGATGATGTGGTGGGCGTTGTCAGCCGTGAGGCCGTGCAGGCGCTCGACACCCTGGATGCGCACGCGGTGGGTGCCGGCGCCTTCGATTTTGGCGCCCATGGCGGTCAGCAGGTTGGCCAGGTCGACGATCTCGGGCTCTTGCGCGGCGTTCTCCAGCACCGTCTCGCCTTCGGCCAGGGTGGCGGCCATCATCAGGTTCTCGGTGCCGGTCACGGTGACCATGTCGGTGGTGATGCGAGCGCCCTTGAGGCGACCAGGCTGGCCGTTGGCGCCCAGCGGCGTGCGGGCTTCGATGTAGCCATGCTCGACGGTGATCTCCGCACCCATCGCCTGCAGCCCCTTGATGTGCTGATCGACCGGACGCGAGCCGATGGCGCAACCACCGGGCAGCGACACGCGCGCGCGACCGAAGCGCGCCAGCAGAGGACCCAGCACCAGGATGGAGGCGCGCATGGTCTTGACCAGCTCGTACGGGGCCTCGGGCGTGTGCACGTCGGCGGCGTTGAGCGTGATGCGGGTGGCGTCGAGCTCGTCGACCACGTGGCTGACGCCCATGTTGCCCAGCAGCTTGAGCGTGGTGCCGACGTCTTTCAGGCGGGGCACGTTGTGCAGCGTCACGGGCTCGGCGGCCAGCAAGGTGGCGCAGAGGTCAGGCAGGGCTGCGTTCTTGGCACCAGAGATGGTGACCTCGCCTTGCAGGCGGCGACCGCCGCGGATCAGGAGTTTGTCCATGAAACACAATGGGCGCACGGCCACCCGACCGCGGGTGACGATGCGCCATGCAAAAATTCGTCGAGGAAAGGATCAGGCCTGCGGACCTTGTTGCGACCACTCGGTCGGCGTCAAGGTCTTCATCGACAGGGCGTGGATCTCAGCGCGCATTCTATCGCCCAGGGCTTGGTAAACCCGCTGGTGCCGGGCGACCCGATTCTTGCCCTCGAACTCGGCCGAGACGATGGTGGCAAAGAAGTGCTGGCCATCGCCCTCGACGCTGAGGTGGGCGCAGGGCAGGCCGGCGGCGATGTACTGCTGGACTTGGTCAGGCGTGGGATTGGCCATGGCGGACTCGTTAAAAGGTGCGGGAATCGGGTTGCAGTGGGCGCGCCCAGAGGCTGATCGAGGCGCTCAATGTCGGATCTTGTAGCCGGTCTTCAGCAGGTGCAAGGCCAGCGCTGCGACCAAAGCAGTGGCCGCACCGACCACGCCCAGGCTGAGCCAGGGACTGACGTCGCTCTGGCCGAAAAAGCCGTGGCGAAAACCGTCGATCAGGTAGAAGAAGGGGTTCAGGCGCGAAACGCCGTGCCAGAACGGCGGCAGCGAGTGCACCGAATAGAACACGCCCGACAGGAAGGTCATGGGCAGGATGATGAAATTCTGGAAGGCGGCCATCTGGTCGAACTTGTCGGCCCACAGCCCGGCGATCAGGCCCAGCGAGCCCAGCAGGCAGCCACCCAGCAGGCCGAAAGCCAGTGCCCACAGCGGCTGGGCGAACTGCGGCGGCGCGAAAAACAGCGTGGCCAACCAAACGCCCGCCCCCACCAGCAGGCCCCGCACCAGCGAGGCCCCCACGTAGGCCAGAAACCACGCGCGATGCGACAGCGGACTCAGGAGCACGAACACCAGGTTGCCGGTGATCTTGCTCTGGATCAGCGACGAGGAGCTGTTGGCGAACGCGTTTTGCAACACCGACATCATCACCAGGCCAGGCACCAGGAAGGACGTGTAGCCCACGCCCTTGTAGACCTGGACATGGTCCTCGAGCACGTGCCCGAAGATCAGCAGGTAGAGCACAGCCGTGAGCACGGGGGCGCCCACGGTCTGGAAGCTGACCTTCCAGAAACGCAGCACTTCCTTGACGAACAGCGGGCGAGCGCCCTGGAAAGATGCGAGCCAGTTCATGCAGCGCCCCCCGCTGTCGGGCCGGCCACGGCTGGTGGCGGCGGCGTCAGGCGCCCCTGCATGATGGCCAGGAAGATGTCCTCCAGGTCGGCGCGGCCGATCTCGAGGTCTTCGATGGCGCAACCACTTTGACGAAGCAGCGCCAGGCTCTGTTCGACCTCGGCGGCGTCGTGCGCTGTCAGTTGAACGATGCGGCCCGTGACACGGGCGCGAGCGGCCAGCTCAGCCGGCAAGGCCGTGTCGGTCTTGAACCGCAACATGGTCGAGGCGGTGCCAGCCAGCAGGGCCGAGGTGCGGTCCAGCGCCACCAGTTGCCCCTGCTTGAGCATGCCGATGCGGTGGCACAGGGCCTCGGCCTCTTCAAGATAGTGGGTGGTCAGCAGCACGGTGTGACCCGCCTTGTTGAGCTGGGCGATGAACTGCCACAGCGTCTGGCGCAGCTCGACGTCCACGCCGGCGGTCGGCTCGTCGAGCACGATCACAGGCGGGCGGTGCACCAGGGCCTGGGCCACCAGCACGCGCCGCTTCATGCCACCGGAGAGCTGGCGCATGTTGGCATCGGCTTTGTCGGTCAGGCCGAGGTTGGCCAGCAATTCGTCGATCCAGTCGTCGTTGCGGCGCAGGCCGAAGTAGGCGCTCTGGATGCGCAGCGTTTCACGCACCGAAAAGAAGGGATCGAACACCAGCTCCTGCGGCACCACGCCGAGCGCGCGGCGGGCCTGGGCGTAATCGCTCACCACGTCGTGCCCCTGCACCGTGACCCGGCCCGAGGTGGCCCGACTCAAGCCGGCAAGGATGCTGATGAGGGTGGTCTTGCCGGCGCCATTGGGGCCCAACAAGCCAAAAAACTCACCTGAGTGGATGTCAAAGCTGACCCCCTGAAGGGCCCGCACCTCGCGTCCGGCTGACGAGAAGGTCTTGGTGACTTGTTGGAAAGAAACGGCGCTCATGGAGCGGCAGATTGTACGGAGGGGGCAGAAATGGCGCCGGACAGGGGGCATTGCGGCCCTGTTTTGAGGGGGCGGCGTCTTCGCCGGGCGTGCAACGGGCGCTAACATCCGACGCACCGCCAGACCGGTGACCTCAACCGGACGCGCACTGCCCCATTTCCACAACTAGGAGACCGACATGTCCGACCTGCAAGCTCAATTCGAGAAGGCCCTGGCCGATTCCAAGCTGCTGCCCGCCAAGCCCGACAACAACACCCTGCTGAAGATCTACTCGCTCTTCAAGCAAGGCAGCGTGGGCGATGTCCAGGGCGATCGCCCCGGCATGATGGACTTTGTCGGCCGCGCCAAATACGACGCCTGGGCCGAGCTCAAGGGCAAGTCCCAGGACGCCGCCAAACAGGCTTACATCGACCTGATCGAGTCGCTCAAGAAGTGATTCAGGCGGGGCGCCCAGCCGCCGATGGCTGGGGCGCGCCCCGTGCTTGAGCCAGGCTTCAGGCCTGGCCCTTGGCCTTCTCGATGATGCGCCCCAGGCTCTTGCTGACCTCGGCTTCGATCATCGGCTTGAAGGCCGCCATCATCATGCCGAGCTTGATCTTCAGGTCGAAATCGGTGCCCGAGACCAGCATCGTGCCTTTGACGCCCATGCGCTCGAAGGAAACGGTGTCCTGATCGGCGCCTTCCTGGTAGTCGCACTGCAGGCCCATCTGGCTGGCCGCGTTGGCAACCCACTCCTTGGCCAGTGTGCGAGCCTTGTCCAGGCCCAGGGTGTGCGATTGCTGGTAGTTGACGTCGCTCATGGTCACTCCTCGGGGGCGGCGCGGATCTGGCGCCGAAGCCAAAGCCGCCACTATAAGTATGTTCTGACCCGGTGCAGCGAGGCGTCTGCGCTCTGCTCGCATTCGCGCACGATGCGCGTCAGGCAGGCATCGGCCTGCACGGGCCCCAGCCATTGCGCCAGCACCACGTAGGCCGCGTTGATCAAGCGGGTGCCCACACCCCGGGCCGGCCATTCGCCGACCAGGTTCGCGCCATGCGCGTGGATCCAGCTCAGCGCCCTTTGCTGTTCAGCAGAGCTCAGGCGTGACTGGCCGACGTGGTGGGCCAGGCCCTGGCGCCAACGCACCGCCAGGAAAGCAGGGCCCAGCGCCCGCTCCACGTGGCGCTCCATCGCGTGGATGATGACCTGCACGACTCGCGCATCGTGGCTGGGGGCAACCGGCGCCACCACTGGCGCAGCTGGCCTGCCAGACGCCACGCGCTGCAAGGAGCGGATGATCTGCAGGTGGATTTCAGCCTCGCGCCCTTGCAGGTTGAACTGCTGCGCCACCAACCGGCAATAGCGACTCAGTCCCGCCAGGCTGGGTGGCCCAGCCGGTGTGGCCGACAAGGGTTGCCACAAGGCAGCAGCCTGCCTGGCTGCTTCCGGTTCCAGGTAGGCGACCAGCACCTGCTGAACGGCTTCGACGGCCAGGTCCTGCTCAGCCATGCTGCACCCCACGGTGAACCGCCTCTTGCTGGAACTCGGGATAGCCCAGTTCGTGGTGCTCGCTGAAGTCCAGCCCCCGTTGCTCATCGAGGGTCGAGGCGCGCAGCGGCACGAACTTGTCGAGCAGCCAGTACATCAACAAAGACCCGCCAAACCCCCACACGAACGCTGCCAGGCAACCCAGCGCCTGCACGCCCAACTGCGACAGGTCGAACAGGTGGCCGCTGCGAAACAGGCCCGCCGCCAACGTGCCCCAGACGCCGCCCACCACGTGAACCGACACCGCTCCCACCACGTCGTCCACCCGCAGGCGGTCGAGCAAAGGGGCCACCAGCACGCTCAAGGCGCCGCCAAGCAAACCAGCCAGCACGGCGAACCCAGGCTCCATGACATGACAGCCAGCCGTCACCGACACGAGCCCGGCGATCGAGCCATTGAGCGTCAGCGTCATCATCAGCTTGCTGCGCAGCAGGGCCATGGTGAGCATGGCGCCGATGGCGCCGGCTGCACCGCCGAGGTGGGTGTTCAGCGCGATGCGCCCCAGGCTGACGGAAGCCGACATGGTGCTGCCCGCGTTGAAACCGAACCAGCCCAGCCAGAGGATGAAGGCGCCCATGGCGACCAGGGTGAGGTTGTGCCCCTGAATCTCGCGCGGGCGCCCGTCCGGCCCGAATCGACCGAGCCTGGGGCCCACCACCAGCAGCGCCGCCAGCGCGGCCCAACCTCCTATGGCGTGCACCACGGTCGAGCCAGCGAAATCGATGAAACCCATCTGCTTGAGCCAGCCCTCGCCGCCATGCGCCCCACCCCAGGCCCAGGCCCCGAACACCGGGTAGATCAGCGCCGTGATGAAGACCGAGCCAATGACATAGGCCGAAAAGCGCGCGCGTTCGGCGATGGCGCCGCTGACGATGGTGGCGGAGGTGGCCGCGAACATCATCTGGAAGAACAGCCCACCGTACTGGGACTCCGGCACACCCTGCAGCGCGAACGCCGAGGTGCCCAGCCAGCCTGTGTGGTTGGCCCCGAACATCAGGCCGTACCCGACCAGCCAGAACGCGACCGCGCCAAAGCACATGTCGCAGTAGTTCTTCATGATCACGTTGATGGTGTTCTTGGCCTGGGCCATGCCCGATTCAAGGAAGGCGAAACCCGCCTGCATGAAGAACACCAATGCGCCCGCCACCACCAGCCACAACATGTTGACAGCTTCGGCCAGGCCCTTATCCAAAACAGCAGATTCAAGCATGGGCGCGGATACAGCAAGCCCCATACCAGCCACCATGCACCCGACAGGGGCGCGGTGGCCGCAGTAAGATCAAAGGCCTCGCCATGAACGATTCCGCCCCATGACCGCGACCTCCGCTGCTGCCCACAACGTCCTGCCCGAACTGCTTGACGACGCGGAGGCGATGCGGGCCATCCGGCGCGACATCCACGCCCACCCCGAACTCTGCTTCGAAGAAGAGCGTACCTCCGACCTGGTGGCACGCACGCTGGCGAACTGGGGCATCGAGGTGCACCGGGGGCTGGGCAAGACCGGCGTGGTCGGCGTCATCCAGGGGCGTCCTGGCAAGCGGGCCATCGGCTTGCGCGCCGACATGGACGCACTGCCCATGACCGAGCACAACACCTTCGCCCACGCCAGCCGCCACCACGGCAAGATGCACGCCTGCGGACACGACGGCCACGTCGCCATGTTGCTGTCGGCCGCCCGCCACCTGGCCGCCACGCGCGACTTCAATGGCACCGTCTACCTCGTGTTCCAACCAGCCGAAGAAGGCGGCGGCGGCGCGCGCGAGATGATGAAGGACGGCCTGTTCGATCGCTTCCCGATGGACGCGATCTTCGGCATGCACAACTGGCCGGGCATGCCGGTGGGCACGTTCGCCGTTCGCAACGGGCCCTGTTTTGCGTCCAGCAACGAGTTCCACATCACCATCCGCGGCAAGGGCTGCCATGGCGCCATGCCGCACCTGGGCATCGACCCCGTGCCCATTGCCTGCCAGCTGGTGCAGGCCTTTCAGACCATCCTCACGCGCAACATGCGCCCAGTCGAGACCGGCGTCATCTCGGTGACCATGATCCAGGCGGGTGAAGCCACCAACGTCATCCCCGAGTCGGTGGTGATGCAGGGCACGGTGCGCACCTTCACCACCGAGACGCTCGACCTCATCGAAAACCGCATGCGCGAGATCACGCGCCACCTGTGCGCCGCCCATGGCGCCGAGGCCGACTTCGAGTTCAGCCGCAACTACCCGCCCACGGTCAACCACCCGGCCGAAGCCGCCATCGTGCGGCAGGTCATGGTCGAGCTGGTGGGCGAAGGCCGGGTGCAGGAGTTCGAGCCCACCATGGGCGCCGAGGACTTCAGCTACTTCCTGCAAGGCAAGCCGGGCGCCTACTTCGTGATCGGCAACGGCGATGGCACCCACCGCGAGGGCGGCCACGGACTGGGGCCCTGCACCCTGCACAACCCCAGCTACGACTTCAACGACGAATTGCTGCCCCTGGGCGCCACCCTGTGGGTGAGGCTGGTGCAGCGCTGGCTGGCACAGGCCTGAACAACACCGGTTTTTTCAGGGCATGAAGCGCCCGCCAGGGCGGGTATGCTTGGCCGCCATGTACGCGTCGCATTTCGGCCTGAAGCAGGCGCCGTTTTCCATCGCGCCCGACCCGCGCTACCTGTTCATGAGCGAACGCCATCGCGAGGCGCTGGCTCACCTGCTCTATGGCGTGGGCGGTGGCGGGGGCTTCGTGCTGCTGACCGGCGAGATCGGGGCCGGCAAGACCACGGTCTGCCGCTGCTTCCTCGAGCAAATCCCCCGGCGCTGCAACGTCGCCTACATCTTCAACCCCAAGCTGAGCACGGGCGAGTTGCTGCAAAGCATCTGCGACGAGTTCCGCATCCCGCTGCCGGGTGGCCCCGAGGCCTCGCTCAAGGCCCACGTCGACGCGCTCAACGAGTTCCTGCTCAAAACCCACGCGGTGGGGCAGAACAACGTCCTGATCATCGACGAGGCCCAGAACCTCTCGCCTGAGGTGCTGGAGCAGCTGCGCCTGCTGACCAACCTGGAGACCAGCGAGCGCAAGCTGCTGCAGATCATCCTGATCGGTCAGCCTGAGCTGCGCCAGATGCTGGCCCAGCCCGAGCTGGAACAACTGGCGCAGCGCGTGATCGCGCGCTACCACCTCGACGCGCTGTCCGAAGAAGAAACCGCGCAGTACATCCAGCACCGTCTGGAGACAGCCGGGCTCAAGCGCGGCAGCCTGTTCGAGCGCAAGGCGCTCAAGCGCATCCACGAGCTGACCCGGGGCGTGCCCC
>NZ_DCXA01000130.1:7459-7939 GCF_002328915.1 Aquabacterium sp. UBA2148 | reverse complement strand
GAGCTCGCTCGTGACCGAGTGGGTGCGCGGCAAGACGCTGGACGAAGCGCTGACCATCAAGAACACCCAGATTGCCGAAGAGCTGGCCTTGCCCCCGGTCAAGATCCACTGCTCGATCCTGGCGGAAGATGCCATCAAGGCAGCCGTGAGCGACTACAAGGCCAAGCATGCAAACTGACGCATCCTGCACCGCCGGCCCTGGCAAGGAGCCGCTGCCCGAGATCGCCCAGGTGATCGAAGGCATGCGCGTTTCGCTCAGCGATGCCGCAGCGCGCCACATCACGCGCTACCTGGCCCGCCGGGGCAAGGGTGTGGGCGTGCGCCTGGGCGTCAAGACCACCGGTTGCTCCGGCCTGGCCTACAAGATCGAGTTCGCCGACGAGGTGGCGCCCGAGGACATCGTCTTCGAGCAGCAGGGCGTGAAGATCCTGGTCGATCCCAAGAGCCTGCCCTACATCGATGGCACCGAGCTGGACTTCG
>NZ_DCXA01000130.1:198-7378 GCF_002328915.1 Aquabacterium sp. UBA2148 | reverse complement strand
TCGATGGCACCGAGCTGGACTTCGTGCGCGAGGGCCTCAACGAAGGCTTCAAATTCAACAATCCCAACGAGCGCGATCGTTGCGGTTGTGGGGAATCCTTCCGCATCTGAGCATCCGCGCTCGGGGAGGGCCTCGCGCCGCCCCGCACGACGCGCCAAGGCACACACCTTGCGTCGAACGAAGCCCCGCCCCCCCGGTGGGGTTTCGCACTTTGACCGACCATGAACATCGACGCCGACGACTTCACCTTGCTGGGCCTGCCGCGCCGTTTTGCGCTGGAGCGCGCCCTGCTGGACAACGCCTGGAAGGCGCTGCAGGCCAAGGTCCACCCCGACCGCTTTGCCGCCGAGGGGGGGGCCTCCCAGCGCCTGGCCATGCAGTGGGCGGTGCGCGTCAACGAGGCGCACCAGCGCCTGAAAGACCCGCTCAAGCGCGCCGCCTATTTGTGCGAGCTCGCGGGTGCCCAGGTGCAGGCGCACGACAACACCGCCATGCCCAGCGACTTCCTGATGCAACAGATGACGTGGCGCGAGGCCCTGGAAGAAGCGGGCAATGCGGCCGAGGTCGAGGCTTTGTCGACCGAGGTGACGGCTCAGCGCCGCGCCCGGCTGGCCCGCGTGGGTGAGCTGCTCGATGGTGCGGCCGCGCACACCGATGGCACGGCCCAGGCGGCGCAGGCCGCCCAAGCTGCGCAGGAGGTGAGGGCGCTCATGTTCATCGATCGCCTGCTGGAAGAAGTCGACACCCGCATGCAACGCTACGAAGACGAGGAAGGCGCCTGACGCATGGCCCTGCTGCAAATTTCCGAACCCGGGCAGTCGCCCGACCCGCACCAGCGCCGCATCGCCGTCGGCATCGACCTGGGCACCACGCATTCGCTGGTGGCCGCCGTGCGCAATGGCGCCGCCGAATGCCTGCCCGATGAACAAGGCCGCGTGATCCTGCCTTCGGCCGTGCGCTACCTGGTCGATGCGCAAGGTCGCACGCGCCGCCAGATCGGCTTCGATGCGCTGCATGCCCAGGCCGAGGACCCGCTCAACACGGTGGTGTCGGTCAAGCGCTTCATGGGCCGCCGCCTGGCTGATCTGCCCGACGCCGGCAAGCTGCCCTACCAGTTCGAAGACCAGCCCGGCATGGTCGGCGTCAAGACCGTGGACGGTGTGAAGTCGCCGGTCGAGGTCTCGGCCGAGATCCTGGCCAGCCTGCGCCAGCGCGCCGAAGACACCTTCAACGACGACCTGTTCGGTGCCGTCATCACGGTGCCCGCCTACTTCGACGACGCCCAGCGCCAGGCCACGAAAGACGCGGCCCAGATGGCCGGCATCAACGTGCTGCGCCTGCTCAACGAGCCCACGGCCGCTGCCATCGCCTACGGACTGGACAATGGCTCCGAGGGCCTCTACGCCATCTACGACCTGGGTGGCGGCACCTTCGACATCTCGATGCTGCAGCTCAGCCGTGGTGTGTTCGAGGTCGTGGCCACGGGCGGTGACTCGGCCCTGGGCGGCGACGACATCGACCACGTGCTGGCCGACGCGGCCCTGGCCGACGCCCGCATGGAAGCCGTCACACCGCAGGACAAGCGCGCCGTGCTGGTCGCGGCCCGCCGCGCCAAGGAAAAGCTGTCCACCGATGGCAGCGTGCATTTCTCGTGTGCGCTGTCGGGTGGCATGGTCTCGACCACCATCACGCGTGAGCGCCTGAACGAGTTGGCCAAGCCGCTCATCGACAAGACGCTGGCTTCGGTCAAGCGCGTGCTGCGCGACGCCAAGGTCAAGCCCGACGAGGTCAAGGGCGTGGTCATGGTGGGCGGCTCCACCCGCATGCCCGCCGTGCGCGACGCCGTGGGCGCCTTCTTCGGCCAGGCCCCGCTGACCGACCTCAACCCCGATGAAGTCGTGGCGCTGGGCGCGGCCATCCAGGCCAACCAGCTCGCGGGCAACAACGTCAACGGTGAGCTGCTGCTGCTCGACGTGCTGCCGCTGTCGCTGGGCCTGGAAACCATGGGTGGCCTGGTCGAGCGCATCATCCCGCGCAACACCCCGATCCCATCGGCCCGCGCGCAAGACTTCACCACCTTCAAGGACGGGCAGACCGCCCTGGCCGTGCACGTGGTGCAGGGCGAGCGCGAGCAGGTCGAGCACTGCCGCTCGCTGGCGCGCTTCGAGCTGCGCGGCATCCCGCCGATGGCCGCTGGCGCCGCGCGCATCCGCGTGAGCTTCCAGGTCGATGCCGATGGCCTGCTGAGCGTGTCGGCGAAAGAGCAGCTCTCGGGTGTCGAGGCCTCGGTCGTCGTCAAGCCCAGCTATGGCCTGAGCGACGAGCAGGTGGCCCACATGCTGCGCGAAGGCTTCACCACCGCCGCCGAGGACATGAAGGACCGCGCCCTGCGCGAGGCCCGCGTCGAAGCCGAGCGCATGCTTGAGGCCACGCGCACCGCCCTGGCTGCCGATGGCGACCTGCTGAGCGCCGAACAACGTGCCGAGATCGATCAGCTCATGGCCCAGATCGGCCAGCGCTGCGACCGGGGTGACCTGGTCGCGCTCGAAGCCGCCACCAAGGCCCTGGCCGATGGCACCGAGTACTTCGCCGCCGAGCGCATGAACCGCGGCATCCGCCAGGCGCTGGCGGGCCGCACGCTTGATCAGATCTGACAAGGCGCTTCAACGCCCTCGACCGCCCCAGAGCCCCACACGAAGCCCCACCATGCCCGTCATCAAGATCCTGCCCCACGCCACGCTGTGCCCGCAGGGCACCGAGATCCAGGTCGCGCCCGGCACCAGCATCTGCGAAGCCCTGCTCGACAACCACATCGAGATCGAGCACGCCTGCGACATGAGCGCGGCCTGCACCACCTGCCACGTCATCGTGCGCCAGGGCTTCAACAGCCTCAATGAAATCGAAGAGACCGAAGAAGACCTGCTCGACCGCGCCTGGGGCCTGGAGCCCAACTCGCGCCTGAGCTGCCAGGCCATCGTGGCCGGTCAGGACCTGACGGTCGAGATCCCGAAGTACACGATCAACCACGCCCGCGAGAATCACTGACCCCCAAGCTCGCTTTGCTCGCGTCCCCCCGAGGGGGAGCGGCAGGCTTGGGGCGGCCCGGCGCCTGCCTCATCACCGACATGACACGTCAGATCTTCCTCGACACCGAAACCACCGGCCTGAGCCCCGAGTCCGGCGACCGCATCATCGAAATCGGTTGTGTGGAGATGGTCAACCGGCGCCTGACCGGCCGGCACCTGCACCACTACTTCAACCCCGAGCGTCCCAACCACGAAGACGCCGTGCGCATCCACGGCCTGACCGACGAATTCCTGGCTGACAAACCGCTGTTCGCATCGCTGGCCGACGAGATCGTCGAGTACTGCCGTGGTGCCGAGGTCATCATCCACAACGCGGCCTTCGACATCGGCTTCCTCGACGCCGAGCTCAAGCGCCTGGGCAAGGGCAAGTTCCGCGACCACGTGGCGGGCGTCATCGACAGCCTGATCATGGCCCGCGAGATGTTCCCGGGTAAAAGCAACTCGCTGGACGCGCTGTGCCGCCGCCTGGAGGTGGACAACACCCACCGCACGCTGCACGGCGCGCTGATGGACGCCGAGCTGCTGGCCGAGGTCTACATCAACATGACGCGGGGCCAGGACGCCCTGCTGATGGACGCCGACGCGGGTGAGGGCGATGGCATGGGCGGCACGGTCGAAGCCGTGGCGGTGGACTTCAGCGCCTTCGAGCTGCCTGTGCTGGCGCCAACACCCGAAGAGGCCGAAGCCTTTGACAAGGCGTTGCAGGATCTCGACAAAGCTGCTGGCGGTGAGTGTGTTTGGAGAAAGCTCGAAGGTGTGGTATAGTCTTGGTCTTCGCTGATTGCTGAAGGCGGCAACGCACAAAACAGTCAGCAGGTGGACCCGAAGTCCCGAAACCAGTTTCGGGCGGTTAGCTCAGCGGTAGAGCACTGCCTTCACACGGCAGGGGTCGCAGGTTCGAACCCTGCACCGCCCACCAGAAATCAAGCACCTGAGCCGAAAGGCCAGGTGCTTTTTTCTTGCCAGTCATGGCGGCGCCAGTCGCTTGAGCCCCCCATGTGGTGCACTCCACGTGCCTCGGCAGCAGGCACTAAGATCCCGCCATGCTGCTGGACCGCAACCGAAGCGCCCTCGTCCTGGTGGACTTCCAGTCCCGCCTGATGCCGGTGATCCACGATGCCGAGCGCGTGGTGGACAACGCCGTCTTCCTGGCGCGCGTGGCCCGTGAGCTGGGCGTGCCGGTGCTGGGCACCGAGCAGAACCCGCTCTCGCTGGGCCCCAACGACCCTCGCGTGAGCGAACTTTGCGACCGCACCTTGTCGAAGGCGCACTTCAGTGCCGTGGCCGATGGGCTGCTGGCCGAGTTGATCTCGCTGGCGCCCCGTGCGCAGCAGGTGGTGCTGGCCGGCTGCGAAACCCATGTCTGCCTCCTGCAGACCGCGCTGGAGATCCAGCAGGCTGGCATCCAGGCCTTCGTGGTGGCCGAAGCCTGTGGCAGCCGCAGGCCTGAAGACAAGCGGGCGGCCCTGGAGCGCATGCAGCAGGCGGGTGTGACCCTGGTGTCCGCCGAGATGGTGGCCTTCGAGTGGCTGCGCTCTTGCGAGCACCCCGCCTTTCGGCAGGTGCTCGCGCTGATCAAGGCCAGGCCCTGAGCGTGCGCTGATGCACCGGCGTCCAGGGCCATCTCACGCCAACCTCGGTGTTTCCCTTGCGACGCGGGGCTGTGAGGCCTCCCGCGTTCAGGTGGCGCTGTGGGATCGATGCGCCTTGCGGCGGGTTTTGGGTAGCCTGACGCGCAGACGAATCGGGTTGAATGGGTCTCGTTGTATTTGGATCGATTCGCCATGAGCCTAACCCGTCGCCGTTTCCTGGGCCACGCTGCCTTGCAGGCCGCTGCCGCTTCATCCTTGCCTGCCTTCGGGCTCAACGCGGTGGCCGCTGGCGCAGCCATCCCCAACCGCGACCAACGCTTCGACCCCAACCTGGCCAAGCCGGCGATGCCGCTGGGCCAACTCGCGCAACAAGGCCGGTTGCCTGCCGTGGTGATCGGCACCGGCTATGGTGGCGCGGTCGCTGCCCTGCGCCTGGCCCAGGCCGGCGTGCCCGTGGTCATGCTCGAAATGGGCCGCCTGTGGACACAGCCTTCAGCCGATGGCCGCCTCTTCGCCAAGACCACGGCTGCTGACGGGCGCGCCATGTGGTTCAAGTCGCGCACCGAAGCCCCGGTCAGCTCCTTCCTGGGCCTGGACGTCATCAACCGCAACATCGATCGTTACGCCGGTGTGCTGGACCGCGTCAACTTTCCCGGCATCTCGGTCTACGTGGGGCGTGGCGTGGGTGGGGGCTCGCTGGTCAACGGCTCGATGGCGGTCACGCCCAAGCGCAGTTACTTCGAAGAGATCTTGCCTCAGGTCGATGCGGGCGAGATGTACCAGCGCTGGTTCCCGCTGGCCAACTCGGTGCTGGGCGTCAACCACGTGGACCCGGCGTGGTTCGAGTCGTCGGCCGCCTACCGTTTCGCGCGCGTGGCGCGTGACCAGGCGCACCAGTCGGGCTTCAAGACCATGTTCGTGCCCACGGTCTACGACGTGAACCACCTCGCGCAGGAAGAGCAGAACCGGGTGCCCCGCTCGGCCTTGGCCCAGGAGGTGATCTACGGCAACCACCACGGCAAGCGCAGCCTGGACAAGACCTACCTGGCCGATGCCGTGGGCACCGGCCGCGTGACGATCTACACCCTGCAGCAGGTGCGACGCATTCGGGTGAATGCACAAGGCGGTTACCTGCTCGATGTTCGCGAGATCGACGATCGTGGCAACGTGCTGGCGGATGTGCAACTCAGTTGTCAGAGCTTGTTCATGGGCGCTGGCAGCCTGGGCACCAGCGAGCTGTTGGTCAAGGCACGCGACACGGGCGACCTGCCACAGCTCAACGCCGAGGTGGGCCGCGGCTGGGGCCACAACGGCAATGTGATGGCCGCACGTGCCAACCACCTGTGGTCGCCCACAGGCAAGTTGCAAAGCACCATGCCGCTGATGGGCATCGACGACTGGGACCACCCGACGCGACCCGTGTTCGCCGAGATCACGCCGTTGCCGACGGGCTTCGAGAACTGGGTGAGCATGTACCTGGGCGTGACGAAAAACCCCGAGCGCGCGACCTTCCGCTACAGCGCGGCCACGGGCCAGGTCAGCCTGGACTGGCGCCGCGAGCAGAACGCCAAAAGCGTTCAAGACTTGCGCGCGTTGCTTGACGTCATCAACCGCAAGCAGGGCACGATCTACCGCACTGACTTGTTCGGTGGTGGCAAGGTGGTGTCAGACGACTTCACTTACCACCCGTTGGGCGGCTGCTTGCTGGGCCGTGTCACCGATGACTTCGGGCGCGTCAAGGGGCACCCCGGCCTGTACGTGATGGACGGCTCGCTGGTGCCAGGCTCGGTGGGTGTGAACCCGTTCGTGACCATCGCGGCGCTGGCCGAGCGCAACGTGGCACGGGTGATCGCGGAGGATGGATTGCGCAGGTGATGCCTTCGCCGGCGGGAGTCAACGAAGGCGTTTGCGCCCTGAGCAGGGCATGCCGCCGTGTCTCGCGCGCGGCCGAACCCGCGCAAGCGGTTATCGTGCAGCCATGCCGTCCGCTGCCTTCCTGTACACCTCGCCCGACCGCGTTCTCTACTGCGGACCGCTGGGGCAGCCGCTTCCCCGGGTGTTCGGTGCCACCGTCTGCTATGCCGGCCTCAAGGGGCGTTTGAGGTGGGCAATCGGGCAAGCGGGGGCGGGCGCTTGTGCTGAAGAGGAAGGGCGGGGCGACACCCTGGTGCTGCCTCCGGGGGTGACGCATCAGGTTGCCGTCAGCCATGGGCCGGTGCTGTGTTACCTGGTTGAGCCCGAGTTCTCGGCCTGGCCTGATCCCTTGCCGCGTTCGCTGGCGGCTCCCACGTTGAACGGTCTCGACGCCTGGCGCGAGCGCTTGTTGGGGCTGTCCGGGGCCGAATTGGCGAAATGGCAGGTCGATGCCGCAGCGCGGGCCTGCGGACTGGACGCGCAACTCGATCGCCTCGTCTTGGGCCAATCCTTGTCTTCGCGCGTGCTCGACGCACGCATCGCCGACGTGGTCCAGCGGGTGCGGGCCGACCCCGCCATCGCTTGGCA
>NZ_DCXA01000130.1:0-137 GCF_002328915.1 Aquabacterium sp. UBA2148 | reverse complement strand
GACCCCGCCATCGCTTGGCAGGCCGCCGATGCGGCCGCACGCTGCGGCCTTTCAGCCTCCCGCTTCATGCACCTGTTCAAGGCCGAGGTGGGCATCGGCTGGCGGGCGTTTCGCGCCTGGAAGCGCGCCCGAGGCCT
>NZ_DCXA01000193.1:2668-3395 GCF_002328915.1 Aquabacterium sp. UBA2148 | reverse complement strand
CGATCTCGCGCGCCGACAAGCTGGCCCACGTGCGGCAAGCCCTGGCCGAGCGTGGCGCCACCCACCACTGGATCGCCACGCTCGACGACCTGGCCTGGCTGCTGAACCTGCGCGGCGCCGACGTCGAATACAACCCGGTCTTCCTGGCGCACCTGCTGGTCTCGCCCGATGGTGCCGAGCTCTTCGTGGGCGAAGGCAAGGTCGATGCCGCCCTGGCCGCTCGGCTGGCATCCGATGGCGTGCAATGCCGCCCCTATGAGCAGGCTCTGCCCGCACTCGCCAAACTGCCCGACAGCGCTGTGCTTTGGCTCGATCCCAAGCGCACCACCTGGGGCCTGCGCGAGGCCGTGCCCGAAAGCGTGCGGGTGATCGAGGCGATCAACCCCAGCACCCTGGCCAAGTCACGCAAAACAGACGCCGAGGCCGCGCACATCCGCGAAGCCATGGAGCGCGACGGCGCGGCCATGTGCGCCTTCTACGCCTGGCTCGAACAAGCCCTGGGCCGCGAGCACGTCAGCGAGCTGACCATCGACGAGCGCATGACCGCCGAGCGAGCCCAGCAGCCCGGCTACGCGTCGCTGAGCTTCCCCACCATCGCGGGCTTCAACGCCAACGGCGCCCTGCCGCATTACCGCGCCACGCCCGAGGCCTTCTCACCCATCAGCACACCGCAGGGCCTGGTGGCCGAAGGCCTGCTGCTGATCGACTCGGGCGCGCAGTACCTGGG
>NZ_DCXA01000193.1:0-2536 GCF_002328915.1 Aquabacterium sp. UBA2148 | reverse complement strand
AAGCGCGACTTCACGCTCGTGCTCAAGGGCACGCTGGGCCTGTCGCGCACGCGCTTCCCGCTGGGCACGCTCGCGCCCATGCTCGACGCCATCGCGCGCGCGCCGCTGTGGGCAGAGGGCCTGGACTTCGGCCACGGCACCGGCCACGGCGTGGGCTACTTCCTCAACGTGCACGAGGGCCCGCAGTCCATCTCCAAGGCCATGCCCAACCCCGACATGGCCATGCACCCGGGCATGATCACGTCGATCGAGCCGGGGCTGTACCGGCCGGGCCAGTGGGGCATCCGCATCGAGAACCTGGTGCTCAACGTGCCCGTGGCGCCCACCGTGCCCGATGCCGAGCCGGGCACGCCCGAACACGGCCATTACCTCGCCTTTGAAACGCTGAGCCTGTGCCCGATCGACACGCGCTGCATCGACCTGGGCCTGATGCGCCCCGACGAAATCGACTGGCTCAACGCCTACCACGCCGAGGTGCGCCGCCGCCTGTCTCCGCACGTGAGCGGCGAGGCCTTGAGCTGGCTGGTGCGACGCACCGAGCCCATCTGATCAACGCCTGCGCAGGCCGACTCACACGCAACCGGCCAGCCGCTCCACATCGGGGATGACGATCTCGCGCCGGTTCACCGCGATCAGGCCGCGGGACTGCAAGTCATGCAGGATGCGCGAGAAGTGCTCGGGCGTGACCGACAACAGCGAGGCGATCGTGCCCTTGCTGGCCGGCAACGACACCGTGCAAGCCGAAGTGGCCGCCTGAGGGCTGGTGCGCAGCAGGTAGCTCACGACACGTTGGGCCGCGCTGTGCAAGGTCACGGCCTCGATGTCGCGCACCAGGCGGTTGAGTCGCCCGGAGACATCGGCCAGCAGCTTGACCGCCAACTTCGGCTCCGCCTGCAACTCCACCAGCAATTGGGTTCGCGGCAACAGCAACAGCTGGGCCTCGGTGAGCGCGGCCGCATGGCTGACATGGCGCATCACGCCCGAGCCTTGTCCAGCCACATCGGCCAGCAACAGCGAGCCGCCCAGGCTCGCGGGGGCCGACACCACCTCGATCACCTTTTCCTGGCCATTGTCTGCCCGGGCATACACCTTGATCTGTCCCTTGATGACCACGTAAAGCCCCTCGCTGACATCCCCCGAATGGAACAGCTCGTCCCCACGGGCGAGGTGGATGCGCTGAGCCGACGCCGCCATGCGCGCCAGGGTTGGCTCAGGGGCTTCGCGAAACAGGTTCAGCCCGCGCAGGACATGGCCTGCATCGAACGGGGCGGGTGGCATCTCATGCTCCTTCGGGGTTCTGCACGCCCTGAATTCTGAGAAGCCCCGTCCGCAACGGACTTGATGTCGCGCAAGGATTGCCTGCTTGCCGGGCCCTCGCACCGGGCGCAAGCGCATGCATTGGTCAGAACCAAGTGACAACCCTTAGGCGTCAATTCATTACATGATTTAGCATAAGAATTCATTCAATGTCACAAGCATGACCCCAACCCCAAAAAACCTGATCCTCAACCTGCTGCTCGCTGCAGCGGGTGAGCCACTGAGCTCGAGCGACGCCGTGGCCTCCTGCCAACTGTTCGGCATCCGGGAAAACAGCGTGCGTGTGGCCCTGGTGCGCCTGAATGCCGCAGGGCTGATCGAGTCGGTGGGCCGTGGCGCCTACCGACTCGGGCCCCAGGCAGCCACGCTGGCCGCCGAGATCGCCAGTTGGCGCCACGCCGAGCAACGCGTCTGTGAGTGGGAGGGGGGCTGGCTGATGGTCAGCACCGCCGGCCTGCGGCGCAGCGACCGAGCCGCCCTGCGCTTGCGTGAGCGCGCGCTGGCACTGGCTGGATTCGAAACGCTCGCTCCCGAGTTGCACGTTCGCCCCGACAACCTGATCGGCCATGCCGAAGCCGCTCGCCACCGCTTGCAACAACTGGGCTTGGACCCGGACGCCCCCGTGTTCGTGGCCCGCGACCTGGCGCCGGAACTCGACCAGCGAGCCCGCCAGCTCTGGGCAGACAAACATCTGGACCAAAGCTACGCCCGCACCCGACACAAGCTCGAGACCTGGCTGCAAGGCGCCGACCGGCTTGAGCTCGAGACGGCCGCCCGGGAAAGCTACGTTCTGGGCAACGAAGCCATCCGGCAGCTCGTCTTCGACCCATTGCTGCCTCAGCCCCTGGTGGACGTCTCGGCGCGGCGCGACTTCCTGCAAGCCGTGATCGACTTCGACGCCGCTGGCCATCGGATCTGGCAGAACCTGCTGCCTTCCTTGCGCCCCATCGCCGGGGACCGCGACACGAACGCTGGCACCAGCGAGCCCCAGCCCCCACAGCCCGAAACGCTCCCAGCACAGCGGCGCTGGACCCACTGATCCCTTTTGCCGCAGCAACCCACCGCCCACGACCACCCCATGCGCGCCCCCACCTCTTCGAACGCCCCCCCATCGGCCCTCGCCCAAGATGCCCAGGTCGAAAGCGCCACGCCCACCGAGCTGCCAACGGCCACGCGCAGAAGGCTCAAGGACCTGTTCACCCGAGAGCAGCTGGCCACG
>NZ_DCXA01000264.1:944-4647 GCF_002328915.1 Aquabacterium sp. UBA2148 | reverse complement strand
TGGTGGCCGTCTTGGTCGAATACACGACGTGGGCGCCCTTGACGTCGCGCAGGGCCAGCGACAGGTCAGGGTCCCACAGGACGGCGGCGTCCACGTCGCCCGAGACGAACGCAGCACGCACGCCTGCGGTGCCTTCTTCCGGCTTGATGAAGACCGTGCGCACCTGTTGCTTGGCGCGAGCGGTCATCGACGAGTTCTCGATGGCGTCGATCAGCATGCCGTGCGACGGCGTGAACTGGACCAGGCCCACGTTCTTGCCGGACAGGTCTTCAATGGTCTTGATGGCCGGGTCGCGGGCGATGACGGCGTCACCACCCTGGGTGTTGTCGACGATCAGGATGGCCTTGCCGTCGTGACCGGCGTTGCGCACATTGGGGTGCTCTTGTGCCCAGAAGTCAGAGGTGCGCCACACGCACTGCGCGCTCTTGGCTTCGAACAAGGTCGGGATGGTCGGGATGTCGTCGTTGATGACGAACTCGACGTGCAAGCCCAGCCGCTCGTAGATCGAGCCCGCGGCCGTTTTCAGGCTGTTGCCATTGGCCAGCACGGCGGGGGCATAGCCGTGAAAGCTCACCAGGCTGACCCGCAGCGGGTTGCTGGCAGAGCCGAGGGCGCCCTGGCGGGAAGCCGCAGCCGGGCTGGCCTGACCAGGGGTGGTGATCGCGGTGTCCTGGGCCGAGCCTTGGACCTTGTCCTTGACCACCAGGTGCCATGCTGCGGAGCCGATGGCCCCCAGCGCGGTCAACGCCAAAAGAGCCTTGGTCAGCCCGGTCATCTGATACGCCATGTTGTTCTCCCTTTACTGCCCGTTGGCCAGGCCAAATTGATGGATGAGCGCCTGCATGTCCGCCGAGGTGCGGGACAGCTGCTCCAGGTCCCGTTCGGCTGCGTGGCGGCGCGTCTGGTGATCGGCTTCGAGTGCGGCGCACTCCTGTGCCCCGCGCGCGATCTCCCGTGCCATCAAGGCCTCCAGGTCGGAGATCTGCTGGCGGATGGTTTTGAGTGAGTCTTCCTGCCGGGCCCGGATGGCGGCCAATTGCGCTTCGGTTTCGGCCTGTGAGGCCGAGACCCCGGCGCGCAGGGCCGCAGCGTGCTCGCTCATGGCGCGCACCTTGTGCGTGGCGTCGGAGATCGGGTCCTGGATGGTCCAGGTGTCGTCGGCGGCGTCGATGGCCTGGATGGTCTGCCTGCGAAGCCCGTCGTCCATGGCCTTGAGGCCATCGAGCAGGCGCAGCAGCCGCTCTGCCGGGTACGGGCTGGCGGGCACCCCCGCGTTCTCGTAGACCTGATCCAGCGACAGACCGGGCGACAGCGCGGCTGCGTCGGTGCCAGCGGGCAAGGTGCCGCCCAATTCGGACGGCTCTGCGGTCGACGCCTCGTGCGACGCATCCAGCGCACCTGTGTCGTGTGAAACATCCTCGACACGGCTGACCAGGCCAGCCTTCTCGAGCAGGCTCATCATTCCTTTCACGGCCTTCTCCCCTTCTGTTTGCAGCACGGCGCTGTGGCTGCCCGCTTCGGGCCCCTGCCGTGTTGCGCTGTAGTTTATGCGAAGGGCATGGCGCTCGACGCGGGCGGGCGCGGGGGCCAGATGGGTGAGGCGAGGCTCAAAACTCGCCGGCCTGGCTGCTCCACATCTTGCCAACGCCTTGCGTGGCGGGCGCCTCGGGGAGCAGGGGCTGGGCGCGCTCTTCGCTGCGCGGCGGTTCGCTGAAATCCGGCATGGCCGCCTCCAGCCTTTCTTGTTCGGCGATCGTCTCGGCGATGGCCTTGAGCTCGACGGCAGCCGGGTCCGGCACCCACAAGGCGATCGGCAAAATGGCCAGCATCGCGCAGCCCACGTGCCCCAGCGCGCGCACCAGGCGCTTGGGCGAGTGCATGGTTTGCAGCAGGCAACCGCCCAGGATCGCTCCGGCGACCAGGCCCCCGATGTGCGCCACCTGGTCGTTCGAGGGCCGGATGAACCCGAAGGCCAGCGTGAGCCCCACGGTTGGCAGCAGGCCGGAGATCGCCGCCTTGTCTTGCAGCAGTTCATGGCGTTGATCGCTCTCGTCGAGCATGTAGGCCGCGAACAAGGCGCCGCACAGGGCCATCACGGCACCCGATGCACCGACGCCGACGATCAGGTTGTATCGAACCTGCCCCAGGATGTTGACCTGCTCGGCCATGGCCACGCCACCGATGGCGCTGGCCAGCCCTGCGAGCAGCCCGCCTGCCAGGAACACGGCCAGCGAACCTCGGCCCCCAAAGACGGCCTCGGCCAGCGGCCCGACATAGGCGAGCACGGCGAGGTTCATGAGCAGGTGCATCCAGTCGCCGTGCATGAACATGCCGGTCACCAGGCGCCAGGGCTCGGAGGTCAGGGTCAGGTAGCCGACGTTGCCGGCTTTGGACAGCGCATCGATGTCGGGCCCAGCAACGGAGCCAGCGTGAAGCAACTGGATCACGAAGGTGAGCAGGATCAGCGCGATCAAGGCCCAGGTTGCGGCGCCTGGCATGCGCGGGGTGGGGGAGGCAATGGGGGTGTCGGTTTGCATGGTGGGGGTCCCTGTTTGGAGTTTGGTTTTTGTTTGTTTGGGTTGTCAGCTCATTGCTTGAGGCTGAAGACGCGCACGGTGAGGTCTGGGTCGTCGTACCAGTTGCCGTGTGCGCCGTACACCCGGTCGCTGTTCGGGTCCAGGCCCATCACACCGAGGTAGCCGGGCAGCCCGAGCCGGGTCCAACTGCGTCCGCCGTCGAGCGAGTAGAAGGCTGCGTTGGCATCGATCTCTGCCGGCTCATCGCGAAATGGCGTCAACCACGTCGGCACGGTGTGTGAGGCCATGACGCTGACCACGATGGCGTGTTGCCCCACGAGGATGCTGTCCACCCGGCTGCTGCCGGGCAGGGGCCAGAAAGGGTTGGGCAGGGCGCCAACCGGCTTCCAGCTCTGCTCTGCGACGTCGAACTCGGCGATCTCATCGCGCTCCTGGTCTGTGTGCGCCAGCACGCCCACCAGGCCCCCATCGGGACGCTGTTGCACCTTCCGCAGGCATGCGCCGAACTCTCGCTTGATCGGCCCGACAAGCCACTGCCCATCACGGTGGCGCAACTCTGTCATGGCGGTCGTGCACACGAGCCCCGAGGTGAGGCTGGCTTCTGGATGGGCGTACATGACGCGCTGACTGGTCCATGCGAAAGCGCGGTCAGCGGAGACCTGGAACACGTATCGCTTGAGCTCATCGCCCAGTGATTCAGCGATCTCCGTGCCTTGGGGCAGGTGCGGTGCAAAGCCGGTCAGGGGCAGCCGCATTTCGGCAGGCACCGCGATGGTTTCGACCGTGCGGCCCAGGTCGCGCGAGTGGTAAATGGTGCCTGGCATTGGCGCTTCATCGAGCCCCATGTTGGTGTCAGCGGCATCGCCAAAGACCCACATGTCGGTCTTGCCAAAGAAGCCCGGGCGCAGGCTCCATGCGACGTGCTCCGCGTGGGGGAACAGGCCCTCGCGCACCCAGTGCCACGTGTTGCCTTGGTCGTCAGACCGGAAGACGGCCAGCTGGTTGGGGCTTGTGTCGTTGAGGGCGTCCGGGTTGTTCGACGCAGGGCGGTCCAGGCCGGTCAGCAGGAAGACGGGGCTGCCGCTGGGGTGGGCCAGCAGACAGGCTCGTTCACCCACGACCGCCTTGAGCTCGAAGCGCCCCTGGGCGTTGCGCCGAGAGATGAA
>NZ_DCXA01000264.1:0-825 GCF_002328915.1 Aquabacterium sp. UBA2148 | reverse complement strand
TCTGGTTCGCACCCTCGCCCAGCAAGGCGTCGATCAAGACAACGGGTTTGGCTGGGTCGTTGGTGAAGGATGAGGCGTCGTCACCACTGGCGTAGCCCGCCAACCAGGTGCTCTTGGGTGTTTCGACCACGCCGGTGCAGAACTGCTCCATGGCGCGCTGCTTCACAAAGGCGAGGCTGCCTGCGCTGTCCTCGGCGGGCGTGGCGCCTGCGTTGCCGCGAGCCCTGATCACGGTGCCGAAGTACAGCAGCATGGCGAGCAGCAGCAACGCACCGATGACCAGCTTGGGGCGTTGTTGGATGGGCTTGGGTGGGGGCGTGTGGGTGTCCGCTGGATTTGTCATGGATTTAGGGTGGGTGCTGAGGTCGAGGTGGGAACAGGTGCCCTCGGTGTGGCTTTGCTTGCTTCGACCCACGGCATTTGCAAAAAAACGCAGCGTTCTGGCACGCGGCCTTCGCCTGCGCGGCATGCCACCAGCCTTGCGCCATCGGAAGAAAGACGGGCTTTGACCTGATCGAAGCGAAGCCACACAGGCTTCGACAGGATGGCCAAAGCATCCGCAGGCAAGTTGGGGTCAGGCGGCAGCCAGAACGGGGCCAGGTGATACCAAACGCCACGTTGGTGGTGCAGCACCATGGCGCCAGCGTAATGACGACTCTGGAAAAAACTGACCGGGGCATGTTTCGCCTTGGCCGCGAGTTTCCAGTCATCTGCCTCGACGGGGCCAAGCGACGGGGGCTTCGGGTCTGCTGAATCGATGGTCGATGTCGATGGCGAGCCATCGACCGCCAGCACTTCAAGCCGGCCCGTTTGGTGCGTGCGCAG
>NZ_DCXA01000261.1:3972-4518 GCF_002328915.1 Aquabacterium sp. UBA2148 | reverse complement strand
GAAATCCGCACGCCCATGAACGCCATCATGGGCATGACCTACCTGCTCAGGCAGGCCGTGCGCGACCCCGAGCAGCTCGACCGCCTGGGCACGGTGCAGCAGGCCGCAGATCACCTGCTCGACATCATCAACAACGTGCTCGACCTCTCGAAGATCGAGGCCGGCATGTTCACCCTCGTGGACGAGCCTTTCGACCTGCATGCGACGGTGCAGCAGGCGCTCGATCTGGTGGCCCTGAAAGCCGCCGACAAAGGCGTGCGGCTGCAGCTGGACACCACCGGCATGCCCAGTTGGGTGCGTGGCGATGCCACCCGCGTGTCACAAGTTCTGCTGAACTTGTTGAGCAACGCGGTCAAGTTCACCGACCGCGGGTCGGTGCGCTTGAGCGTGCACCCCCTCGATCAGGCCGGCATGCTGCGCATCGAAGTCACGGACTCGGGCATCGGCATTTCATCGGCCGACGCACAGCGCCTGTTCAATGCCTTTGTGCAGGCCGACGAATCGTCCACCCGTCGACATGGCGGCACGGGCCTGGGCCTGGCGATC
>NZ_DCXA01000261.1:3586-3894 GCF_002328915.1 Aquabacterium sp. UBA2148 | reverse complement strand
GGCACGGGCCTGGGCCTGGCGATCACGCGCAGCCTGGTCGAGCTCATGGGCGGGCGCATCGGCGTGGACAGCCGCCTGGGCGAAGGCAGCACCTTCTGGTGCACGGTGCGCTTGCCGGCCATGCCGGTGCTGGCAATGAGCGCCTCGTCCTCGATTGCGGTCGGCTCCTCGCACATGGCGCCGACCGCCGGCCCCCTCACGCAGACCCATCCAACCTGGGGCGCTCATGACAGCCTGTCAGCTCGTGCTCCTCGTGCAGACCCCACAGCCGATGCCTTGGCCGAGTTGCGCCAGCGTTTCAGCGGCGC
>NZ_DCXA01000261.1:2849-3480 GCF_002328915.1 Aquabacterium sp. UBA2148 | reverse complement strand
ACAACGCCATCAACCGAGTCCTGGTCACCGAGTTGCTCGACATGGTCGGCATCACGCCCGACGTGGCCGAGACCGGTGCCCAGGCCATCGAGCACCTGCAGACCCACCCTTGCGACCTGGTGCTCATGGACATCCACATGCCTGACATGGATGGCTTGACCGCCACGCGCCGCATCCGCGAGATGCCGGGGCTGGCCGACCTGCCCATCATTGCGATGACCGCCAGCGTGCTGCAGGACGAGCGCGAGGCCTGTTACGCTGCCGGCATGAACGCCCACCTGGGCAAGCCCCTTGACACGGGGTTGATGTACACCACTTTGCTGCACTGGCTGCGCAAGCGGGCCGACAGCCATCTGGCATCGGCCTCGGCAGCCTGAGCACCACACCGCCTGCTGACCCCATGCGCACCCGCCTGACCGAGCTGCTCGGCATCGCTCACCCCATCGTCCTGCCCGGCATGACCTACATCGCCGTGCCCTCGCTTGTGGCCGCCGTCTCGAACGCGGGCGGCCTGGGCATCCTGGCGGCCGGCGCGCTCACGCCCGAAGGCTGCCGCGAAGCCATCCGGGAGGTGCGCCGCCTGACCGACAAACCCTTCGGCGTGGGCTGCAGCCTGGGCCTGCCCGGCGCG
>NZ_DCXA01000261.1:0-2771 GCF_002328915.1 Aquabacterium sp. UBA2148 | reverse complement strand
AGCCTGGGCCTGCCCGGCGCGGCCGAGTGCGCGCGCGTGGCCATCGAAGAGCGCGTGCCCATGGTCAACGTGTCCATGGGCAAAGGCGAGTGGGTGATCGACGGTGTGCACGCCTACGGCGGCAAGGTGATCGCCACCATCTCCAGCGAGGCGCACGCGCGCTCGGCCCTGGACGCCGGTGCCGACGGCCTGATCGTGACCGGGCACGAGGCCGCGGCCCACGGTGGCGCGGTGACGTCGATGGTGCTGATCCCCGCCGTGCGCGACATGACCGACAAGCCCTTGATCGCGGCCGGCGGTGTGGCCGATGGGCGCGGCCTGGTGGCGGCGCTGGCACTGGGCGCCGACGCCGTGGCCATGGGCACGCGCTTCGCGAGCTCGGCCGAGAGCCCGGTGCACGCGGACACCAAGCGGCTCATCGTGTCCAAAGAGGCGGAGGAGACCATCTACTCGCCGAACTTCGACACCTGGCCCTGCCGCGTGATGAAGACGCCGGGCGGCAAGCGCTACACCGCGCATCGGCTGAGCCCGCCGGTGGCGATCTCGCGCTCGCTCAAGGCCGCGCGCGAGCTCAACACGCCCTTGCACCACCTGGCGCGCGAAGCCATGCAGCAAGGCGTGGTCGGCGCGGTGAAAGTGGCCTATTTCGGCGCGGCGACGCTGGCGATGCGCAAGGCCATCCACGAGGGCAAACACGACGATGGCGTGCAGCTCATCGGGCAGTCCCAGGGGCTGGTGCGCGACGTGGTGCCGGTGGCCGAGATCGTGGCGCGCGTGATGCGCGAAGCGGCCGAGGTGCGGGCGCGCTTGCAGGCGCTTTGAAGCTCGCTTCGCCCGAGGCCTTCATGGGTGCCCCGAAAAGCAAGAAGCCCGGCCGGTGACCGGCTCGGGCTTCTTTTCGTCCGGCGTCAGAAGCCGGGCCGAATCACTCACTCGTCGCTGTTGCCGCCCATGCCGAACAGGGCCAGCAGGGCGCTGAACAGGTTGTAGACCGACAGGTACAGGCTGGTCGTGGCCAGGATGTAGTTGGTCTCGCCACCGTTGACGATGCGGCTGGTCTCGAACAGGATCATGCCGCTCATCAGCAGGACGACCAGGCCCGACACCGCCAGGCTCAGAGCAGGCATCTCGAAGAAGATGGCACCCAGGCCCAGCGCGAAGGCGACCAGGCAGCCGATCATCAGGAAGCTGCCCATGAAGCTGAAGTCACGCTTGGTGGTCAGGGCGATGGCCGACAGACCCAGGAACGCCACCGCCGTGGTGCCCAGCGCCTGCGTGACCACGGCCGGGCCATGGGGCAGGTTCAGCACCGCGTTGAGCAGCGGGCCCATGGTGAAGCCCAGGAAGCCGGTGAAGGCAAAGACGGCCAGCAGGCCCTGAGCCTTGTGCGCGGTTTTCTGAACCCAGAAGCTCAGGCCGAAAAAGCCCACCAGGGTGACGATCAGGCCCAGCGAAGGCACGTTCAGGGCCATGGCCAGGCCGGCCATGCCCGCGCTGAAGGCCAGCGTCAGGCCCAGCAGGGCGTAGGTGTTGCGGAGCACGCGACGGCTGCTGTCCGACAGCGAGGTCGAAACAGCGGTGCCGGCCACGGGGCTCAGCGTGCGGGTCGGGTGCGAATGATCAGACATGGTGATTTCCTCGTGGGAAAAGAGACGAACACGCGTGGCATCTTGATGCGGATCGTGAATCATGTAAATTCGAAATATTGATCCAAATGATTCGGTAAAACCGATATGAACTACAAGCACTTGCTCTACTTCTGGACCGTGGCCCGCCTGGGGGGTGTCGTCAAGGCTGGCGAGCACCTGCACGTGACGCCGCAGACCATCAGCGGGCAGGTTCAGCTGCTGGAGGAGCATTTCGGGCGGCCCTTGTTCAAAAAGAAGGGCCGCCAGCTCGCCCTGACCGAAACCGGGGAACTGGCCTTCAGCTACGCACAGGACATCTTCACCCTGGGCTCGGAGCTGGACCAGGTGGTGCGCCAGCCGCGTGGTGCGCACCGCCCGCTGGAGCTTCGCGTGGGCGTGGCCGACGCCGTGCCCAAGATGGTGACCTGCCGCCTGCTGGAGCCGGCCCTGCAGCGAGAGCAGCCCTTCAAAGTGGTCTGCCGCGAGTGGAAGCTCGACAGCCTGCTGGCCGAGCTGGCCGTGCACCGGCTTGACCTGGTGCTGTCGGACACGCCTTTGCCGCCCGCGCTCAGCGTCAACGCTTTCAACCATCGGCTGGGCGGCTCTTCGGTGGGCTTTTACGCCACGCCTGAGCTGGCCGCGAGCTTGAAGGGCGGCTTTCCGAATTGCCTGGACGACGCACCCATGCTGATGCCGGGCAGCGACTCGGCCCTGGGCCAGCGCTTCGCGCAGTGGTTGGGCCGCCACAAGCTGCACCCCCGGCCCATTGCCGAGCTGGACGACGGCGCCCTGGCCAAGGCGCTGGGCAAGTTCGGCCACGGGGTCTTCATGGCGCCCATGGTGCTCGACGAGGAGGTGCGCCAGCAGTACGGCGCCGAGCTGGTGGGCGAGGCGCCCGACCTGATCGAAGAGTTCTACCTGATCACGGTGGAGCGCCGCATCACCCACCCCGGCGTGGCGGCCGTGGCCGAGGCGGCGCGCAAGGGCCTGTTCGCGGCCTGGAACCGCTGAGCGCAGGCTGCGAGCAGGCATTCGGGCTTGCCGGAGCGCGCCTGTTAACCTCGCGGCATGACTGGATTGTTTGACCGGGAGCTGGGGCAGCTGCAGGCTGCGCACCTGGCTCGACACCGCCGCCAGGTGCAG
>NZ_DCXA01000241.1:2606-3550 GCF_002328915.1 Aquabacterium sp. UBA2148 | reverse complement strand
GGCGCTGCTGCAGGCGCATGCCATCCAGGCGGGGCGTGTCGAAGGCTCAGGCGAGGCCTGAGGAAGGTGGTGCTGCCAGCAGGTCACGCAGCCCCTGCTCGTCCAGGATGGTGATGCCCAGCTCCTGCGCCTTGTCCAGCTTGCTGCCCGCTTCGGCGCCCGCCACCACGTAGTGCGTCTTCTTGGAGACCGAGCCGGCCACCTTGGCGCCAGCGGCTTCGAGCATGGCCTTGGCCTCCTCGCGCCCCAGCGTGGGCAGGGTACCGGTGAGCACCACGGTCTTGCCGAACAGCGGCAATGTGGCGGCATCGGCTTCGGCCGAAGGCTCGTGCTCGGGCCAGTTCACGCCAGCTGCCCGGAGTTGTTCGACCACCTCGCAGTTGTGCGCCTGGTCGAAGAAGGTGCGGATGCTTTGCGCCACGATCGGGCCGACGTCGCGCACGGCCAGCAGCTGCTCGTAGCTGGCGTTCATGATGCCGTCTTTGTTTTCGTCGCCCTTGTGACCCATCTTGCCGAAGTGGCGAGCCAGGTCCTTGGCAGTTGTTTCGCCCACGTGGCGGATGCCCAGGCCGAACAGGAAGCGCGGCAGCGTGGCCTTTTGCTTGCTCTGCTCCAGCGCGTCGATCAGGTTCTGCGCGCTTTTCTCGGCCATGCGGTCGAGCCCGGTCAACTTGGCCAGCCCCAGTTTGTACAACTCAGGCAGGGTGCGAACGATGCCGCCTTCCACCAACTGGTCAACCAGCTTTTCACCCAGGCCTTCGATGTCCATGGCCCGGCGCTGGGCGAAGTGCAGCAGCGCCTGCTTGCGCTGCGCGGCGCAGAACAGGCCGCCGGAGCAACGGTGGTTGACCTCGCCCGGCTCGCGCACCACGGTGCTGCCGCAGATGGGGCACTGCGGGGGCATGCGGAAGTTGGGAACGTAGGCAGGCCGCTCGCCCGGCACG
>NZ_DCXA01000241.1:0-2552 GCF_002328915.1 Aquabacterium sp. UBA2148 | reverse complement strand
GCCGCTCGCCCGGCACCACGCCAACGACCTCGGGGATCACATCGCCGGCACGGCGCACGATCACGGTGTCGCCGACGCGCACGCGCTTGCGACGCAACTCGAACAGGTTGTGCAGCGTGGCGTTGGTGACGGTCACACCGCCCACGAACACCGGCTTGAGGCGCGCCACAGGCGTGAGCTTGCCGGTGCGGCCCACCTGGATGTCGATGCCTTCGACCTGCGTGAGCTGCTCTTGCGCGGGGTACTTGTGTGCCACGGCCCAACGGGGCTCGCGTGTGACGAAGCCCAGTCGCTCTTGCAGGTCGCGGCGGTTGACCTTGTAGACGATGCCGTCGATGTCGAATGGCAACTGGTCGCGGCGCACGCCCATCTCACGATGAAATGCGACCAAACCGGCGGCACCCTCGGTGACACAGCGCTCTGCGCACACAGGCAAGCCAAAAGCAGCCAGCGCGTCGAGCACACCGCTGTGCGTCTCGGGCGTGTCCCAGCCTTGCACCTCACCCAGGCCGTAGGCAAAAAAGCTCAAAGGCCGTTGGGCGGCGATGGCTGGGTCGAGCTGGCGCACGGCACCTGCGGCGGCGTTGCGCGGGTTGACAAAGGTCTTGGCGCCCTGCTCGCGCTGGCGTTCGTTGAGGGCCTCGAAAGAATCGCGGCGCATGAACACCTCACCGCGCACCTCGATCACCGGCGCTTGCACGCTTTGCAGCCGCAGCGGGATCTGGCCGATGGTGCGGATGTTCTGGGTCACGTTCTCGCCGGTTTCACCGTCGCCGCGTGTGGCGGCCTGAACCAGCACGCCATGCTCGTATCGCAGGTTGATGGCGAGCCCGTCGAACTTCAGCTCGGCGGCGTATTCCACCAAAGGGGCCTCGTCACCCAGTGCAAGCTCGCGTCGAACACGGGCATCAAAGGCCTCAGCACCACTCGCTTCGGTGTCGGTCTCGGTGCGGATCGAGAGCATGGGCACGGCATGGCGAACGGGCTCGAAGCCATCCAGCACCTGGCCAATGACCCGCTGCGTGGGCGAATCGGGCGTGCGCAGCTCGGGGTGTTCAGCCTCGATGGCCTGCAGGGCCTGGAACAGGCGGTCGTACTCGGCGTCGGGGATGGTGGGCTCGTCGAGCACGTAGTAGCGGTGGGCGTGCTCATTGAGCAAGGCCCGCAAACGCGCTGCTTCAGTGGCCGCCGGCAGGGGCTCGGATGCCGCCGGGCCCCGAGGCTCGGCGGGAGCAAACAGGTCGTTCTGAGACATCAGCTGAACAGGCGGCGGGTGGAGGGAGCCCCGGCGGCCAGGTCCCGCGCGGCCAAGGCCACGTACAGCTTGTGGAGCTCGCCCTCGATCATCGCGAAGGCTGCCGGCGAGAAAGGCTGCCCCTGGTCGTCGAGCATGACCGCGTCCATGGTCAGGCAAAGGGCCTCACCAGCGGCGCACCACGCTTTGAACGGCGCAAGCTCTGAGGCCGTTTGAGGCACATCGAAGCACAACAGCAACTCGCGCAGCGTGGCCTGGTCGGCGTCTTCCGCGAAAGCGGCTTGGGCGTCGAACTGCAGGGTCAGCACGGGCGGAGCTCCGTCTTCCGCGCCGGGCAGAACAAACCGGCCAGGCAGCACGCCGGGCACAAAGCCGTGCCGCGCTGCCTGCTGCTGCACATAACCCAATGACCAGGCACTGCCCTTGGCCGCCAGGCGCATCGCCAGTTGCGCGTCGTGGGCGCTGGCGAAGGCGTCGAGCTCGCGGGCGCGGGCGACGACGTCGAGCATGTCGGGGAACTCAACGGCCGCGCCCAGGGCGTCGGCCATGGCCTGCAGCTTCTGCACGAACTCGGAGTACTCGATTTCGTTGAGGCTGCCCGTGCGGTTGGCCAGCAACACGCCGCCTTGCAGCTCGGTGTAGAGCACGCCTGCCTGGGGCAACTCCCACTCGCCGCAATCGGCGCGCAGGGCCTCGACCAACACGGGCTTGCTGCCCGCGCGCCTGGTGGGCGGCAGGTGCAGCAGGATGTGGTCACCGCTGAGCGGCGACTCGATCGTCAAGGTGGCGATGGCATCGACCAGGGCATCGAGACGAGGCCCACCTCGGCGAACTGGCGGCAAGCTTGTGGCGGCGGCGTTGGGAGCAAACTCCGGCGAAACAGGACCGCCTGCGTCCACCATCGGCTCGGTGGGCACGCTGTCGAGCGACAAGCCCGACTGGACGCTGCTGTCAACAGGCTCGAGCGTGGCCCGCCGAGGTTGGTTGGCTGCAGCACGGCGCGCCGTCCAGGCACCGTGGGCCACGACGGCCGCCAGAACGATGCCGCCGAGGATGGCGAGGTAAAGGGTCAGGGAGTGGTTCATGGGGAATCTGTGGGGCGAGACGGCGGGCCTCAGGCTGCATGGGCCATGCCGAGCGCGGCTTCCATGTCGACCGCAACGATGCGAGAGACGCCTTGCTCCTGCATGGTCACGCCGACAAGCTGTTCGGCCATCTCCATCGCGATCTTGTTGTGCGAGATGAAGAGGAACTGGGTGCCGCTGGACATGTTCTTGACCAGGCGAGCGTAGCGTTC
>NZ_DCXA01000204.1:0-2989 GCF_002328915.1 Aquabacterium sp. UBA2148 | reverse complement strand
GTTTTTGGAGATCGATCCGCTGGACGAGGTGCTCTACAGCGACTTCGAGCTCGACGAGCGGCAGCTGATCGGGGCGTTCGGCGCTTCGAACGATGGTCTCAAGGCGGCCTGAAGTCATGCGTGCGTCCACACCAAAGGCCGTGTCGGAGCCGAAGACGCCGGGGACGGGCCCGGCGTTTCGGCTGCCGTTTGACAACAGCTTCTTCCGGGACATGCAGGGGTTCTATGTGCCTTGGAAGCCCGAGCCGTCCCCGGCCCCGGCCTGGGTGCAGTTCAACGACGCCCTGGCGCTGGAGCTGGGGCTGGAGCCGGCGACGCTGAAGTCTGCGACCGGTCTGGCGTGGCTGTCCGGCGTGGAAATGCCGGCTGAGGCGGCGCCGCTGGCGCAGGCCTACGCGGGACACCAGTTCGGCCAGTTCTCGCCACACTTGGGGGATGGCCGCGCCTTGCTGCTCGGGGAACTCATCGACACGGCAGGACAGCGTCGGGACCTGGCCCTCAAGGGGTCGGGCCGTACGCCGTTTTCGCGCCGTCGCGATGGCAAGGCGGCACTGGGCCCGGCGCTGCGCGAGTACCTCATGGGCGAGGCCATGCACGCGTTGGGCATTCCCACGACGCGTGCGCTGGCGGTGATCCGGACCGGTGAGCGGGTGAACCGCGAGGGCTCGCCCCCCGGGGCGATCTTGGTGCGCGTGGCGGCCAGCCACTTGCGGGTGGGCACTTTTGAGTTCTTCGCGGCGCGGGAGGAGGAGGTGATGCTTCGGCGGCTGCTCGACTATGCCGTGGCGCGGCATGACCCCGCCCTCGCCAAGCTTTCCGACAAGCCCATTCCGATGCTGGAGGCCGTCTGTGAGCGGCAGGCGCAGCTGATTGCACGCTGGATGGGCGTGGGCTTCATCCACGGGGTGATGAACACCGACAACATGAGCATTTCGGGCGAGACCATCGACTATGGTCCGTGTGCGTTCATGGAGGGTTTCGATCCGGCCACGGTGTTCAGCTCGATCGACCGTCAGGGGCGATATGCCTACGGCCAGCAGCCGGCCATGGCGCAATGGAACCTGGCCCGTCTGGCCGAAGCGTTGCTGCCGGTTCTGGACGCCCGCGATATCGACGTCGTGGAACGGGTGGAACAGGTGGTGGCCGGGTTTGCCGTGCGCTTTGACCGGCATTGGACCGGGCAGCTGCGCGCCAAGCTGGGCTTGGCCGCTGAAGAGCCGGACGACCGCGCCCTGGCGGACGACTTCCTGCAGCTGCTGCAGCGGGAAAAGGTGGACTTCACGCTGGCGTTCCGCCTCCTGTCCGACGCCATCACGGGGCCGGATGCCGCACTGCACGACCTGTTCGGACGGGAGCGCCCGGCGCTCTCGGACTGGCTGGCGCGCTGGCGCCAGCGCATGGCCCGGGAGGGAAGGACCTTGCAGGACTGCGCCGCAACGGCGTGGTCGGTCAATCCCTTCGTGATCCCGCGCAATCACCAGGTGGAGGCGGCGCTGTCGAGTGCCGTGGACGAGGCCGACCTCGGTCCGTTCGAGCGCCTGCTGGCGGTGCTGGGGCGGCCGTACGAGACGGTGGAGTCCGCGCGGCCATTCACGCTGCCGGCCTCGCCCGAAGTGGCCGCAGCCCACCGCACCTTCTGCGGCACCTGATTGGGGTACCCAACGATTTCTGAAAGGAGACTTCGCATGACCACAACGAAACAGGAACCCGGTGTCCTTGGCGAAGCGGCCGCTCCCCTGGGTGTGACCCGGTGGGTGGACGCGTCGGGCCAGGCGCTGGAACACTTCGACCTGGACCGCATGCCCGGCCGGTTCAAGCTCATCTTCTGTTTTCAGGACGCCTGCCCGGGGTGCCATGCGACCGGCTTTCCGGCGCTTGCCCGGGTGGTCGACGCGTTTCGGGGGAGCGACTTCGTCGGGTTCGCCGCAGTCCAGACCGTGTTCGAGGACTTCGGTTCGAACACCTGGGAGCGCATGCTGGCCAATCACTCCCGCTACGCGCTGGGCATTCCCTTCGGGCACGACGCCGGTGACGAACAGGACGGCGCGGGTTCGGAGCTGATGCGCCGCTACCGCAACGGCGGCACACCCTGGTTCATCCTGATCGATCCCGATGGCAGAGTGGTCTACAACCATTTCCGAATCGACGCCGACAAGCTCGTCACCTTTCTCAAGCGGCTGGAAAACGAACCGGCGGCACCGGAGCCTGGGCCCGACATGTTGACTTGGAAAGGAGTGATTCAACTGGTGGAAACGGGCAACCCGACGCCACCGCGCCGAGTTGAGCGCAGCGAAGCCGAGTGGGCCCAACAGCTGACGCCCGAGCAGTTCCGAATCACGCGGCTCAAGGGCACCGAACGGGCGCACAGCTCCTCGATGTGTACGCTGTTTTCGCCCGGGATCTACCGGTGCGTGTGCTGCGGCACTGAACTATTCGATGCGTCGACCAAATATGACAGCCGCAGCGGCTGGCCCAGCTTCACGCAGGCCATTGCCCCGGGTCTGGTGGGCTATCACGGAGACAACAGCCACGGCATGGTGCGGGTGGAGACGACGTGCAACGTCTGCGACGCCCACCTGGGTCACGTGTTTCCCGACGGACCCAAGCCCAGCGGTCTGCGCTACTGCATCAACGCCCTGGCACTGGAGAAAGCATGAGCAGCGAAAAGGTAGGCTTCGCTGGCAGCAGCCAGGGTCTGCTGGTGGGTGTCTTGGAACGCCCGGACCATGCACCGTTACAAGCCCTGGCGGTGTTTGCCCACTGCTTTACCTGCGGAAAGAACTCTCTCGCCGCGACCCGCATCAGCCGGGCGCTGGCTCAGCAGGGCATCGCCACGCTGCGCTTTGATTTCACCGGTCTGGGCGAGAGCGAAGGCGACTTCGGGCGCGGTGGCTTTTCGTCCAGCGTGGCGGACATTGTGGCGGCGGTGCACTGGATGCAGAGCACGATCGGCATGCCTGCACTGTTGGTCGGACACAGCCTGGGGGGG
>NZ_DCXA01000199.1:0-5276 GCF_002328915.1 Aquabacterium sp. UBA2148 | reverse complement strand
CACCACCACGAAGGCCATGGCGCCGTGGCGGCCGTGGCCCGCCTGGCCGGCGCCCTGCCCGCCTTCGGCATCGTGGCCGCGGTGCTGGGCGTGGTCAACACCATGGGCTCGGTGGGCCAGCCGCCCGCCGTGCTGGGCGGCATGATCGGCTCGGCCCTGGTCGGCACCTTCCTGGGCATCTTGCTGGCCTACGGCGTGGTCGAACCCCTGGGCGGCCTGATGGAGCAAAAGCTCGACGAAGGCACCAAGGAATTCCAGGTCGTCAAGACCGTGCTGCTGGCCTCGATGCAGGGCTACGCCCCGCAGGTGGCCATCGAGTTCGGCCGCAAGGTGCTGTACTCGACCGAACGACCGACCTTCGCCGAGCTCGAAGCTCACGTGAAGAAGAAGTGAGCGTTCGCTTGAACGCACACACCCGAGGAACCCGACATGGCCGGTGATTCGAAGAAGGTCCAGCCGATCATCATCAAGCGCATCAAGAAGGGCGGCCATGCCGCTCACGGTGGTGCGTGGAAGATCGCTTATGCCGACTTCGTGACGGCCATGATGGCCTTCTTCCTGCTGATGTGGCTGCTGGGCTCGACCACCGAAGGTGACAAGAAGGGCATCGCCGACTACTTCAACAGCCCGCTCAAAGTCGCCATGTTCGGCGGCTCCGGCGCGGGGGATGCCTCGTCCATCATCAAGGGCGGTGGCAACAGCCTGTCGGAGTCAACCGGTCAGGTCAAGAAAGGCCAGTCCGAAACCGCCGATGAAAAGCGCCGCAAAAAGGCGCTGAAGATGGAACAGGCCCGCGCCGAGGCCGAGCGACTGCGCGTGCTCAAGGCCAAGGTGGAAGAGGTGATCGCCAACGACGAACGGCTGGCCAAGTACAAAAGTCAGATCCAGCTCGACATGACGGCCGAGGGCCTGCGCATCCAGATCGTGGACGACCAGCAAAGGCCGATGTTCGAAAGCGGCGACGCCCAGGTTCAGGGCTACATGCGCGACATCCTCCGGGCGATCGGCGGGGTGCTCGACGAGGTGCCCAACCGACTGACCATCGAAGGACACACCGACGCCAAACCATTCAGCGCAGGCGACATCGGCTACAGCAACTGGGAGCTGTCGGCCGACCGGGCCAATGCGTCTCGACGCGAGCTCATTGTTGGAGGCCTCAGCGGCAGCAAGGTCTTGCGCGTGCAAGGGCTGGCTGCGAGCATGCTGTTCGAGAAGGGCAACCCGGAAAGCCCCTTGAACCGGCGCATCAGCGTGATCGTGATGAACCGCGAGGCCGAGGACCGGTTCTTCCAGGCATCGAAGATCGAAGCGATCGACGAAGAAGATGACGAAGCACCGCCCGAAGAGGAGCCGGCGCCCGACATCAAACCCTCAAGGCCCAGCCTCACCGGCCGATAACCCTGTGTACCCGAGGGCAACCACACACAGCCCGCGTTTGAAAAAGGACGAGTCATGAGCAACCCCGCGGACATGAAATTTCTCATCGTGGACGACTTTTCCACCATGCGCCGGATCGTCCGGGGCCTGCTCAAGGAAAGCGGCTACAACAACGCAGAAGAGGCCGAAGACGGCGCCGTCGCCCTGAACATGCTCAAGAACGGCAAGTTCGACTTCGTGGTCAGCGACATCAACATGCCCAACATGAATGGCTTCGAGCTGCTCAAGGCCATCAAGGCCGACGACAGCCTCAAGCACCTGCCGGTGCTGATGGTGACCGCTGAAGCCCGCAAGGAAGACATCGTGCTGGCTGCCCAGACTGGCGCCGCCGGCTACATCGTCAAGCCCTTCACCAAGGCCACCTTGGAAGAGAAGGTCCAGAAGATCATGCAGAAACTGGCCGCCACGGCCTGAACCACTGGGAGCACGCCATGAAGGTGGATTTGCCAGACAACATGGTGATGCCAGCGGCCTCGCCCGAGATCTTCCAGCAACTGGGCACCCTGACGCGCCAGCTGCACGACACGATGAACATGCTGGGCGTGCTGCCCGGCCTGAAGAACACGGTGGACGACCTGCCCGATGCGCGCAGCCGCCTGACCTACATCGCGACCAAGACCGCCGACGCAGCCGAAAAGGTGCTCAACCTGGTGGACACCGCCAAGGCGGACCAGGAGCACATCGCGGACGAAACCCGCAAACTGGCCGCCCTGATCACGGCAGACCCCGTGAAGGCCGTGGCCAGCGGTGCGGTGTTCAACTTCGTTCAAGACGTCGAGACCGTCACCAAGCGCGTGGACGGGCACCTGACCGACATCATGATGGCCCAGGACTTCCATGACCTCACCGGTCAGGTCGTGGCCAAGGTGGTGAAACTGGCCAACGACCTTGAAGGCCAACTGGTCAAGTTGCTGGTGCAGGCCGCGCCGCCCGAGCAGGCTCAAAAGGTGGAGGCCGCGCTCACCGCGCACCACCACCCCGATCCGGACAACATCGTGCTCGAGGGCCCCGTCGTCAATGCGGAAGGTCGCTCCGACGTGGTTGCCAATCAGAGCGAAGTCGACGACCTGTTGGCCAGCCTGGGCTTCTGAGGCCACTCGGCTCAGCGACACCACACCGCGCTGCCAGCCCCCCCTCTCGCACCCGACAAGCCAGGCCACAGGCCTGGCTTTTTCACGTCCGCCTGGCGCTGCGGGGTGTCACTGAGCCATGGCTTCGCGCACCGCGCTGACCTGCCGGCGCGAGACCGCCAGCCACTCCTGCGTGGGCAGCACCTGCACGGCCCAGGCCTCACCGCCATCGGGGTCGTCGGCGCGGCGCTCGAGCGCTTTCATGGCCTGGCGCGAGACCAGCGCATTGCGGTGCACACGGATGAAGCGCGCCCCGACGCGACCTTCCAGCTCGGTCAGCGAGTCGTCGATCAGGCGGCTGTCATCCAGGGTGCGCACCAGCACCTGCTTTTGCTCGGCCTTGAAGTACAGCACCTCGGCCAGGCGGATGCGCTCGACGCGACCACGCTCTTGCACCACCAGCACCTCGGTGTCGTCCACCAAGGGCTCGGCAACAGGCATCAGCGCGGCGCGCAGCTTGCGCACCCGCTCCAGCGAGGCATCGAGCCGCTCCAGGCGAACGGGTTTGGTCAGGTAGTCGGCGGCGGCCAGGTCGAAGGCGCGCAGGGCGTGTTCGGCGTGGGCCGTGACGAACACCACCGATGGCGGTCGACGCAGGTCGCGCAGGCGAGCGGCCAACACCATGCCATCGAGCCCGGGCATCTGGATGTCGAGCACCACGAGGTCGGGCGATTGGCCGGCCTGGTCTTGCTCCTGCAGCCACAACAGCGCGCTGACCGACTCCCCGAACTCACCCACCACCTCGTTGGGCGTGGCAGTTTGGCTCAGCAAGGTTCGGATGCGCATGCGGGCCAGCGGCTCGTCGTCGACGATGGCAACTTTCAGGGACATGTTGGGCGCGTTCATGCGGGGGCACTTCCTTTGGCAGAGACCGGCAGCGGCACGGCGATGCGCACCACGTAGATCGGCGGCTGGGCGCCCTCGCCTTTTTGCAAGCCGGCCTCGAAATCGGCTTCGACGTCGTGCATGAGCTTGAGCCGCTGACGCACGTTGCGCAGGGCGATGCCATGCCCAGCCGTGGCCGCCGTGGGGCCTTGCGTGGGCACCGAGTTGCTGACGGTGAGCACCGCCTGACCTGCCTGCACGCGGGTGCGCACCACGATCCAGCCGCCCAAGGGGTTGGCCTCGATGCCGTGGCGAACGGCGTTCTCCACCAAGGGCTGCAGCACGAGTGCGGGCACCTCTGCACTGGAGACGGCATCGTCGAGCTCCCAGCGCACGGTGACACGCTCGCCAAAGCGCAGTTGTTCGATGCTGAGGTAACGCCGCGCCAGCTCCACCTCGTCGGCCAGCGTGCTGCGCAGCGATGGCGAAGAAAGCGCCTGGCGGAACAACTCAGCCAGGTCTTCGAGCACGGACTCGGCGCGCTGCGGGTCGATCTGCACCAGGGCGATCGCCGTGTTGAGCGTGTTGAACAAAAAGTGCGGCCGGATGCGGGCCTGCAGTTCGGCCAGGCGGGCAGCGGCATGGGCCGGCAGCTGGCTGTGTGCCCGCTGTTTGAGCCAGGCCAGGGTGGCGCCCGCCAAGGCCGCGCCCGTCAACAAGGGTGGAACGAAGCTCCATTCCAGGGCCATGGCCTGCCCGGTGACCCATTGCTCCAGCCAGCGGGCCTGCCAGTGCGCAAAGCCACCGACGATGGCCCCGAGGCTGCAAGCGCCCAACCATTGACCCCACTCCGGCGCCTGACCCAGCGCCCGGCGCACGCTGCAAGCCACCACCAGCCACAACAGGCTGGCCGGCAGCGACACCATGGCGGACTGGGCCCAGCGGTCCAGCGCGTCTGACGGACCAGAGGCCGCAAAACTCACCCCCAGTCCCACCACCACCTGCACGCCCAGCACCACGCGCAGCACCACCCCGACGTGGCAAACATCAAAGGGCGAGGGGGCAAGGGACGCCTTCGGGGCATGGGCCACGCCACCCGTCGCATCGCCCTGCGGCAGCGCGAACTGGGTCGACACCGCCCAGGCCGGGGTGGACTGGGGCTGCGTGGAAGCGACAGGGTCTTTAGAATCCATGGTTTGCACATTCTGCGTGAAGCCAGCCCCCCGGCGGCCACCACCCCAGCGAACACCGCCATGAGCACCAACCAACTCGACAAAAAGTCCCAGGCCTGGTCGGCCCTGTTTTCCGAGCCCATGAGCGAGCTGGTCAAGCGCTACACCGCCAGCGTCTTCTTCGACAAGCGCCTGTGGCAGGCCGACATCCAGGGCTCGCTGGCCCACGCCGACATGCTGTGCGCCCAGGGCCTGATCTCCGCCGCTGACCTGGCCGCCATCCAGAAGGGCATGGCGCAGATCACCGAAGAGATCCAGTCCGGTCAGTTCGAATGGAAGCTCGACCTTGAAGACGTGCACCTGAACATCGAGGCCCGCCTGACCCAGCTGGTCGGCGACGCCGGCAAGCGCCTGCACACCGGCCGCTCGCGCAACGACCAGGTCGCCACCGACGTGCGCCTGTGGCTGCGCGGCGAGGTGGATGAAATCGGTGTGCTGCTCAATGAACTGCAAAAAGCCCTGGTCGACGTGGCCGAGCAGAACGCCGACGTCATCCTGCCCGGCTTCACCCACCTGCAGGTGGCCCAGCCCGTGGCCTTTGGCCACCACCTGCTGGCTTATGTAGAGATGTTCGCGCGCGACGCCGAGCGCATGACCGACCTGCGCCGCCGCATCAACCGCCTGCCGCTGGGCTCGGCCGCGCTGGCCGGCA
>NZ_DCXA01000157.1:0-4175 GCF_002328915.1 Aquabacterium sp. UBA2148 | reverse complement strand
CATCACGGGCAGCCAGGTCATGTGAACTTGGCCCTCCTGCATCGACAAAGCCGTCAGGCTGACCTGATCGAGCAAAGGCTCGTATCGGTGCAGCACCAGCGCCGCATCGGCCAGGGTCGGGCAGGCCATCGCCAGGTAGCCCACCAGCCCCAGGTGCCTGGGCTGCACATGTGCGGCCAGCCTGAGGGGGTAGACCGGGTCGTTCAACACCGCGCACACGTGCGCCAGGAGGCGCGAGCTCAACTGGCCATCCAGCCGCTGGGATGCGGGCGTCTGCAGCAAATGACGCACCTCGTCGCCGAGGATGCGGGCCGGGTCATGTCCGGACTTTTCCAGGTGTTCGAGCAGCGCATGCGCATAACCCGCGATGACGGCGCCCGATTTGTCGTCAAAAGTTCCTGGCGCATTCCCGGGTTTTGCGTCTCGGAACAAGGTGTCTGCGTGCCTTCGCAATACCCCGTTGTGGGGAGGTTTTGAAAATGGTTGCCAGGCCTGCCGTGCTCTGGCTGCCCTGGTTTCTCGAAGGACGCCAGTGGAGCTCAGGAGCGGTCATTCCCCGAATGGGGGATACCCGGAGGCCAGTTCTCCGCTCTGCAATCAACTGGAAGTCCCCACATGAAACAACAAGTCCGGCTCCTCGCCGCTTCGGCTGCCTCCTTCGCACTCTTGTCCGCCGCACTCCCGGCCGCGGCCAGCACCTACGGCCAGACGCGCTACCCGATCGTGCTGGCGCACGGCATGACTGGCTTTGACAACATCGGGCCCATCGACTACTGGTACCGCATCCCGTCGAACCTGCGGGCCAACGGCGCCACCGTTTACGTCACCCAGGTTTCGGCGTTCAACTCGTCCGAGTTGCGCGGCGAGCAGCTGCTGCAGCAGGTCGAGGAGATCGTGGCCGTCAGCGGCAAGCCCAAGGTCAACCTGATCGGCCACAGCCATGGCAACCACTCGTCGCGTTACGTCGCTGGTGTGCGGCCCGACCTGGTTGCGTCGGTGACCTCGGTGTCGGGGCCCACCTTCGGCTCCCCGGTGGCCGACGTGGTGCAGGGCGTCTCCGATCTGGGCGGGCCGACGCTGACCAAGGTGATTGCATCGGTGGTCAGTGGCCTGGGCAAGCTGGTGGCCCTGCTCTCGGGCAACCCCCAGCTGCCGCAGGATTCTTTCGCGGGCATGCAGTCCCTGACCACCAAGGGCGCTGCGGACTTCAATCGGCGCTTCCCGGGTGGGGTGCCCTCCACGCCTTGTGCACAAGGGCCCGAGGTGGCCAATGGCGTGCGCTACTACTCGTGGAGTGGCGTGGGCCAGATCCACAACCTGCTGGACCCGGCCGATTACGCGCTGGCGCTGTCGGGCCTGGCCTTCTTGGGCAAGCCGAATGACGGCCTGGTCGGGCAGTGCTCCAGCCACCTTGGCAAGGTCATCCGGGACGACTACCGCATGAACCACCTGCACACCGTCAACCAGCTCTTCGGCTTGGTGGGCCTGGGCGTTGACCCAGTCGGGACGTACCGCGTTCACGCCAACCGACTGAAGATGGCGGGCCTGTGATGACGCGACGCGGGTGGGTGGGGATCGCTGGCCTCGCGCTGGCGGCGTCCGGGGCGCTGTGGTGGGGCTGGCGCCCTGCGGGCGCTCCCGCTGTCGCCTCGCAAGGCGGCGGTGATGCACCGGGCGGATGGCACGCGCTGATCCAGGCGAGTGCCCAAGCTGAGCCGGGGTTGCAGTCGGGTGTGGAAGGCTTGCCTGCGTCCCTTCAGGGCACCGAACTCGATGGTCAGGTGCGTGCCGACGCGCAGGGGCGCTTGGTGGTCGATCGGGCGCTGCGGGACCGGTTTGACTACTTCCTCTCCTTGATCGGGGAGGAGCCCGAAGCCCGCGTTCTGGCGCGGCTGGATGCGCACCTCAAGTCCTTGCTGCCACCGCAGGCCTTGGTCACCGCCCGCGACCTGCTGGCCCGCTACATGGCTTTTCAGCAAGCGCGATCCGAGCTCGGGCAGCAAGACCCCCAGGCCGACGTGAGCACGCTGGAGCCGGACATGCTCAGGGCCCGTTTCGAGCGCATTCATTCGCTCAAGCAGGCGCATTTCGATGCGCAGGAGCTCGCGGCCTTTTTCGGGGATGACGATGCCGAGGACCGCTACACCCTCGCGCGCCTGAGCCTGTGGCGAGACGCCTCGCTGGACAGCACGGCCAAGGCCCTGCGGCTCAAGGCCTTGCAAGCGCAGTTGCCGCCAGCCTTGCGCGAGCGCCTGACGGTGGCCGACACCGTGGCCGATCTGCGTGCCCTGCGCGAGGACTGGCAGTCACGGGGCGGTGACGCCCAGGCCCTGCGGTCTGCGCGGCTGGCCCTGGTCGGGCAAGAGGTCACCGACCGGCTCGAGGCCCTCGATGCCAGGCGCGATGATTGGCGCGAAAGGGTGGCGAGCTACCTGCAGGGCCGCGCGGCGTTGCAGGCCGACCCCAGCCTGAGCACGACCTTGCGCGAGCAGGCGGAGTTGGCGCTCAGGCAGCGGCACTTCACTCCCCAGGAGTGGCCAAGGCTGGAGGCCTGGACGCAGGCCCAGGCTCAAGGCGTCTCGCTCGGGTCACCTCGGTGACACCGCCCGCCCCCCGATGCGGGGGCGGTTTCGTTCGCTGGCGGAGGTAACATCCCGCGCCACTCAGCGGGTGGCGCGGTAACGCCCCTGGCGAAAGGAAACGCAGTGTCGAGCAAGCAAGCTGGGGGGCTCCCCCTGAGAAGAATGGGCGTGATCGGGGCCCTGGTGACCGCCATGGCGTGGCCGGTCAGCACGGTGGGGCAGCCAGCGCCAGGCGCCGAGGTGTCCGCTCCCGTGGTGGTCGGTGGGGCTGCCGCATCGCCCTCGGGGCCGCGCTACCCCATCGTGCTGGTGCACGGCATGATGGGCTTCAGGGAGCTGGACCTGGGCTGGCTCGGCAAGTTGCCTTACTGGCGCGGCATCGTCGATGCCTTGGTGGCCGAGGGCGCCACGGTGCGCGTGGTGCAGGTGTCGGCCTTCAACACGTCCGAGGTCCGCGGCGAGCAACTGATCCCGCAAGTCGAGCAGATCCTGCGCGAAACCGGCGCGCAGAAGGTCCACCTGATCGGCCACAGCCACGGCAGCCAGACCAGCCGCTATGTGGCGCGCAAAAAGCCCGAGTGGGTGGCTTCCGTGACCGCCGTCGCAGGCCCGACCTTCGGCTCGGAGTTTGGCGACTGGATGCAGAAACAGGTCAAAGGCGACACCTGGGCAGCGAGCCTCATCATGGGCTTGGGACATCAGATCGGTCGTTTCGTGAACTGGGCCAGCGGCACCGATTTGCCGCAGGACGTCGGGGCAGCGCTGGCTTCCTTGCACAGCGAGGGCGCAGCCGATTTCAACCGGCGCTTTCCTGGTGGTGTGCCGTCCGAGCCGTGTGGTCAAGGGGCCGCCCAGGCGGACGGGATCCGCTACTACTCCTGGAGCGGTGTTGGTGCATTCCACAACTGGCTCAACCCCGCTGACTACCAGATGGCCCTGACCGACCTGGCGTTCAGCAAGGAGGAGGGAGATGGCCTGGTGGGGCGTTGCGCCAGCCACCTGGGGCAGGTCATCCGCGACGACCTGCCGCTCAACCACTTCCAGATCGTCAACCAGATTGGCGGCCTGGTGGGCGAAGGCGCCGACCCGATCGGCCCCTACGTGGAACACGCGCGCCGCCTGAAGGCGCTGGGGCTGTGAGCCCGCTCGCGGGATAATGCCGAGCTGACCTGAACGAAGACCGCTGCCATGACCCAAGCCCTGCACACTTCCCAACTGAGCTCCCTGCCGCTGCTGGCCCGCGGCAAGGTGCGCGACAACTACGCCGTCGGCGACGACCGCATCCTGATGGTGGCCTCCGACCGCATCAGCGCCTTCGACGTCATCATGGGCGAGCCGATCCCCGGCAAGGGCGCGCTGCTGACGCAGATGGCGCTGTTCTGGTTCGAGCTGCTCAAGGACGTGGCCCCCAACCACCTCACCGGGGATGACCCGGTCAGCGTGGTGAGCGCCGCCGAGCGCGGCCAGGTGGAAGGTCGCTCGATGCTGGTCAAGAAGCTCAAGCCCCTGCCCGTGGAAGCCGTGGTGCGCGGCTACCTGGCCGGTTCCGGCTGGAAGGAATACCAGGACAACGGCATGGTGTGCGGCGTCAAG
>NZ_DCXA01000091.1:0-12313 GCF_002328915.1 Aquabacterium sp. UBA2148 | reverse complement strand
TGCGCTACCAGGCTGCGCTACGCCCCGACAAGAATTAGACTATAGCATGTTTTTTGTCGTCATTTCAAGCTGAACGCCTGCATTCACGACAGCAGGTCGCGAATCGACAACAAGGAAGCACGCAGGCTGGCGGCGGCCTCGGGAGACAGCTTGGACAGGTCTGGCAGCTCGGGCGCGAGAAAGGCCGACTCGGCCATGACGGACGGGGATGCCTGCAAAGCACGCGACGCCATCAGCACACCGCCACCAGCCAGGCGCTCGGACGCGATCAAAGCGGAGGACGGAGGCAGCGCATCGGGCAAGGCCAGCTCGTCGTCCTCGACCTCGGTGCGTGCAGCATGCCCCAACTCGGTCAGGCGGTTGCGAGCACCGCTGATCGTGAAGCCCTGCTCGTACAGCAGCTCGCGGATGCGGCGAATCAGCAGCACCTCGTGATGCTGGTAGTAACGGCGGTTGCCCCGCCGCTTCATGGGTTTGAGCTGCACGAACTCCTGCTCCCAGTAACGGAGCACATACGGCTTCACGCGGCACAACTCGCTGACCTCACCGATGGTGAAGTAGCGCTTGGCCGGGATCGGCGGTAGGTCGTGGCTGGTTCGGTCCATGTTCCCTGCTGCTGAAGGACGCAAAAGCAAAAAAGCCTGTCGGATCAATCAGATTCCGACAGGACCTCAAACTTTACTCCAAGTCGTCACCAACGGGAATGTCACCTTGCACCATGCCCTTGAGCTTGGCGCTGGCGTGAAAGGTCACCACCTGGCGGGCCTTGATGGGGATGGCCTCGCCGGTGCGCGGGTTGCGCCCGGGGCGAGGCGCCTTCTGACGGATCTGGAAGTTGCCGAATCCCGACAGCTTCACGTCGGTGCCCTGCACCAGCGTGTCGTTGATCAGCTCGAAGAAGGCCTCGACCATGTCCTTGGACTCGCGCTTGTTCAGGCCAAGCCGCTCGAACAGCAGCTCGGACAGCTCGGCCTTGGTCAGCGTGGGCGTCTCGATGGTCGGCAACAGCACCGTCAGGTCGCTGATCTTGTCGTTCATGCGTGGTCTCTCCCCTTCTCACGCCTCAGGCGCGCACGCGCGCACCCACCTTGTCGGCCAGATTCTGCAACACGGATTGCACGGCGGCTTCGATGCGCTCGTCGTTGAGCGTCTGCTCGTCGTCGCGCAGCTCGATGCGCACGGCCAGGCTGCGCTCGTCTTCGGCGATGCCGGCCACGGCTTGCTTGGGCTTGTAGATGTCGAACAGGCGAGCGCCGCGCACCAGGCCATCGGTCGTTGCCGACAGGATGGCGGCGATCAGCGCATCGTGCGCGGTGCGGTCGTTGACCACCAGCGCCAGATCGCGGAAGACCGATTGCATGCGAGGCACGCTGGTGAAGCTCGGCACGGGGCGCTGCACCAGCGCGTCGGCATCGAGCTCGAACAGCACGGGGGCCTGAGGCAGGTCATAAGCCTGACGCCACTTGGGGTGCAGCTCGCCGACAAAACCCACGGCTCGGCCAGCGACCATCACCTGCGCGCAACGGCCGGGGTGGAAGGCCGGGTGCTCTGCAGCCACAAAGCTGGCCTGCAGCGGCGCCAGCAGCGACTCGACATCGCCCTTGACGTCGAAGAAATCGACCTGGCGCGCGGTCTGCCCCCATTGCAGCGCATCGGCCGGGCCATAAGCCAGGCCAGCCACGCGCACGGGCTGATCGAAACCAGCGACCGTCTGCATGCCATCGGCAACAGAAGCATCGCGGCGGAACACGCGGCCCACCTCGAACAGGCGCACGCGATCGGCCTTGCGGGCCAGGTTCGTGCGCAGAACCTCGACCAGGCTGCCGATCAGCGACGAGCGCATCACCGACAACTGGCTGGCGATCGGGTTGAGCAGCTGGATGGGGTTGGCGTTGCCGGCGAAATCGGCTTCCCAGCGGGCTTCGACAAAGCTGAAGGTGATGGCTTCCTGGTAGCCACGAGCGGCCACGGCACGGCGCACGGCGTACAGGCCACGGCGCGCCTCAGGGCGCACCTCGGAAACCACCGGGGCCTTGGGCGCGCGGCGCGGCAGCTTGTCAAAACCGATGACGCGCACCACCTCTTCGATCAGGTCCTCTTCGATCTGGATGTCGAAGCGCCAGCTCGGCGGGGTCACGATGAGGTGGGTGTCGTCGCCCTGGGCCTGCGTGCCGTAAGGCAGATCCAGGCGTTGGAACACGGCCTGCACCTCGGCCAGGCTCACCGGCATGCCGATGACGCGCTGGGCGCGCGACAGGCGCAGCGTCACGGGCTTGCGCTCGGGCAGGTGCACCTTCTGGTCGTCGAGCGGGCCGGCTTGACCGCCACAGATGTCGAGGATCAGTTGGGTGATGCGCTCGATGTGCTGCGCGGTGGGCGCCGGGTCCACGCCACGCTCGTAGCGGTGCGAAGCGTCGGTCGAGAAGTTGTAGCGGCGCGCGCGCCCGGCGATCGCCTTGGGCCACCAGAAGGCGGCTTCGAGGTAGACGTTGCGGGTGTCGTCGCCCACAGCGGTGGCGTCGCCGCCCATGATGCCGGCAAGCGATTCAACCTGGCCGCCATCGGCGATCACGCCCACCTGCTCATCGAGCGTGATGGTGTTGCCGTTGAGCAGCTTGAGTTGTTCGCCCGCGCGCGCCCAGCGCACACTCAGCTCACCCTGGATCTTGTCCAGGTCGAACACGTGCGACGGCTGGCCCAGCTCGAACATCACGTAGTTGGAGATGTCGACCAGGGCCGACACCGAACGCTGGCCGCAACGGGCCAGGCGCTCGACCATCCAGGCTGGCGTCTTGGCTTGCGGGTTGACGCCACGGATCACGCGGCCACCGAAGCGACCGCACAAATCTGCGGCCTCGACGTTGACCTTCAGGCGATCGTCGATGGTGGGCTTGACGGGCTCGCTGGCCGGCAGTTGCAGCGGTGCATCGGTCAGGGCCGAGACCTCGCGGGCGACGCCGGCCACGCTCAGGCAGTGCGCCAGGTTGGGCGTGAGCTTGAGCGTGAACAGCGTGTCGTCGAGCTGGAGGTGCTCGCGGATGCTGATGCCCACTGGCGCGTCGTCGGCCAGGATGTGCAGGCCATTGGACTCATCGGAGACGCCCAACTCGTTGGCCGAGCACAGCATGCCGAAGCTTTCCACGCCACGCAGCTTTCCCTTCTTGATGACGAAAGGCTTGCCATCTGCACCCGGGGGCAACTCGGCCCCGACCGTGGCACAAGGCACCTTGATGCCCAGGCGCACGTTCGGCGCGCCACAGACGATCTGCAGCGCCTCGCCCGTGCCCGCGTCCACCTTGCACACGTTCAGGCGGTCGGCGTCCGGGTGCTTGGCGACTTCCAGCACCTGGGCCACGACCACGCCCGTGAAGCGCGGCGCCACCGGCTGCAGCTCTTCGACCTCCAGGCCGGCCATGGTCAGCAGGTCGGCCAGTTGCTGCGTGCTCAGATCGGGGTTGCAGAAGGTGCGCAACCAGGACTCGGGGAATTGCATGGAAAGGGATCCTCGGGGATTCAGTTCTGTTCGGCGTCCAGGACCACGCGGTAGCGGGCCTTGCCGGCGCGCAGGTGGTCGAGGGCCTCGTTGATGCGGCTCATCGGGAAGTGTTCGGTCTGCGGCTCGATGCCGTGGCGCGCGGCGAAGGCCAGCATGGTGTCGATGTCCTGGCGCGAGCCCGTGGGCGAGCCCGACACGCTGCGCTGCCCGCCGATCAGCGGGAAGGCCTCGACCTCCATCGGCTGCGGCAGGATGCCCACCAGGTGCAGGCGGCCATTGGGCGCCAGCGTGGACATCAGCGCCTTCCAGTTCAGCATGACGTTGACGGTGACCAGCACCATGTCGAGCTGGCCCGCGATGGCCTTCATCGACTTCGGGTCGGTGCTGGAGACGACGCGGTGCGCGCCCAACTGCAGCGCCTCGTCGCGCTTGGATTCGCTCGACGTGAAGGCCGTGACCTCGCAGCCCCAGGCCCGCGCGAACTTCAGCGCCAGGTGGCCCAGACCGCCGATGCCCACCACGCCCACGCGGTGCACGGGCTTGATGTCGAAGTTCAGGAAGGGCGAGAACACCGTGATGCCGCCGCACAGCAGCGGGCCGGCCTTGGCCGGATCCAGCCCTTCTGGGATCGGGCTGACCCACAGCCAGTGCGCGCGCACCCTCTCGGCGAAACCACCATGGTGGCCCACGATGGTGGCGACGCCAGCGCGGCACAGCTGCGGCTGGCCGCTCAGGCAGCTCGGGCAGGTCTGGCAGCTCATCGACATCCAGCCCAGGCCCACCTTCTGACCCAGCTTGAGGCCCTTGGCGCGATCGCCCAAGCCCACCACCGTGCCCACCACCTCGTGGCCACCCACGATCGGGTAGGCCGAGAAGCCCCACTCGTTGTCGATCAGCGAGAGGTCGGAGTGGCACAGGCCACAGTGCTCGACGCGGATCTCGACCTCTTCGGCGCCCAGAGGACCCGGGTCGTACGAAAACGGCACGACGGGTTTGGCAGCTTCTTGAGCAGCCCAGGCCTGGATCGTGGTGGGGCTCGTGGCGGTGGTGGTCATGCGGGCATCCTCATCAGACAGGGTTGAGACATTGACACGCAGTTCGCAGCGATCACAACGAGGACAGGCGCCCTGTCCTCGCTCGAGCGATCACTGAAACTGCTGCAGGAAACGCAGGTCGCCTTCGTAGAACAGGCGCAGGTCGTTCACACCATAGCGCAGCATGGTGAGGCGGTCCGGGCCCAGGCCAAAGGCAAAGCCGATGTACTGCTCGGGGTCCAGGCCGAAATTGCGCACCACGTTCGGGTGCACCTGACCGGCGCCGCCCACCTCCAGCCAGCGGCCCTTGAGCGGGCCAGAGGCAAAAGCGATGTCCACCTCGGCCGAGGGCTCGGTGAACGGGAAGAAGGACGGGCGGAAGCGGATGTCGAGCTCGTCCGTCTCGAAGAAGGTGCTGAAGAAGTCGCCCAGCACGGCCTTCAGGTCGGTGAAGCTGACCGACTCACCGATCCACAGGCCTTCGCACTGGTGGAACATCGGCGAATGGGTGGCGTCGCTGTCGACGCGGTAGGTGCGACCCGGCGCGATCACGCGGATCTCGGGGATGCGCTCGCCACGGGCCAGTTGCTCGGCGTGATCCTGCACATGCTGCATGGCATAGCGCACCTGCATCGGGCTGGTGTGCGTGCGCAGCAGGTGACCGCCTTCGACGTAGAAGGTGTCGTGCATGGAGCGCGCGGGGTGGTCTTCCGGCGTGTTCAGCGCGGTGAAGTTGTGCCAGTCGCCTTCGATCTCGGGGCCGTCGGCCACGGCGAAGCCCATCGAGCCGAAGATGCCTTCGATGCGCTCGATGCTCAGCGACACGGGGTGAAGGCCGCCCTCACCACGACGACGGCCCGGCAGGCTCACGTCCAGCGATTCGGCGCGCAACTGCTGCGCGAGCTCGGCATCGGCCAAGGCCTGCCTGCGCGCATTGAGCAGCGCTTCGACCTGCTGCTTGGCCTGGTTGATGGCGGCGCCGCGAGTCTTCTTGTCTTCGGGGCTCAGGGCCGCCATGCCCTTGAGCAGATCGGTGAGCGAGCCCGACTTGCCCAGGAACCGGGCTTTGGCGTTTTCGAGGTCAGCAGGCGTGGCGGCGGCGTCGAACGCGGACTGTGCCGATTGCACCAGGGTCTGCAGGTCGCTGGACGAGTCGTTCATCGGATGCATTCGAAAAAAAAGGCCAACACGGGGTTGGCCTTGGGTTCAGTCGAGGCCACCGGCACGCCGGCGGCCATCAGTCTGACATGGGTGCTGCGGAATCAGGCAGCCAGTTGGGCCTTGGCCTTTTCAACGATGCTGGCGAAAGCAGCGGGGTCGTTGACAGCCATGTCAGCCAGGACCTTGCGATCGATTTCGATCGAGGCCTTCTTGATGCCAGCAATGAACTTGCTGTAGGTCAGGCCCAGTGCGCGGCTGCCGGCGTTGATGCGAGCGATCCACAGGCGGCGGAATTCGCGCTTCTTGGCGCGGCGGTCACGGTAGGCGTACTGACCGGCCTTCATCACCGCCTGTTTGGCGATGCGATAGACGTTCTTGCGGCGACCGCGGAAACCCTTGGCAAGGGCGAGGACTTTTTTGTGACGGGCACGGGCGGTAACGCCACGTTTGACGCGAGGCATGTGTAGCTCCTTCTGCGTTGACTAGAGGACGGATCGAGACGGCTGCTTGCGGGTCTTACAGACCGGCGAAAGGCAGCATCTGAGCCATGTGGCCCATGTTGGTCTCGTGCACGTTGACGGCGCCGCGGAGTTGGCGCTTGTTCTTCGTGGTCTTCTTGGTCAGGATGTGGCGCTTGAAGGCTTGGCCGCGCTTGACGGTGCCACCGGGACGAACGCGAAAACGCTTTTTCGCGCTGCTCTTGGTCTTCATCTTGGGCATGTTGATGCTCCTTATGACTTGTTCCTGTCAGGCGCCACGGCAACCCACGTCCGTGTCTTGATGGCCTGCAGGCACTTTGATTGCCTCAGCGGCGCTTCAGAAAGCACCACTTCGGCTTGGAGGCCGCCAGAAGCAACAAGGCGGCTCAACCTGGGTTGCCCCTGGGTGATCCGCCTCGCAGACTGCTGTCGGCTTCGGCCGGCGGGCACCCCACAAACAGGGCAAACCCACCAAAGCCTTTGATGATAACAGATTATTTCTTCTTCTTGGGGCCCAGAACCATGATCATCTGGCGCCCTTCCAGCTTGGGCATGTTCTCGACCAGCGAGCAGTCCTGCAGGTCGTCACGCACACGCTCCAGCAGGCGCATGCCCAGGTCCTGGTGGGTGATTTCACGACCGCGGAAGCGCAGCGTGACCTTGCCCTTGTCGCCGTCTTCCAGGAAACGGCGCAGGTTGCGCAGCTTGATCTGGTAGTCGCCCTCGTCGGTGCCGGGGCGGAACTTGACTTCCTTGACCTCGATGACCTTCTGCTTGAGCTTGGCGTCGTGGGCCTTTTTCTGCTCCTGGTACTTGAACTTGCCGTAGTCCATCAGGCGGCAGACAGGGGGATCTGCCGTGGCGGAGATCTCGACCAGGTCCACATCGTGCTCGGCCGACAGTCGCAGGGCTTCCTGGATGCTGACGACGCCGAGGGGCTCGTTCTCCGGTCCGTTCAAGCGGACTTCGGGTGCAGTGATTTCACGGTTCAGCCGGTGCTTGCGCTCGTCGTTGCGCGTGCGGCGGTCAAAGAAGTTAGCGATGTCTGTTTCCTTCGGGCCCGGCGTTGAAATCGCTCGAACCAATGGTCGGTGAACACGCGCCCGGCGGGTTGGCGACCGGCTGTCCAGACTGCATGAACAGACGCGGCACGCGTCAGACCTGACCGGCGATGTCTGGGTCGAGCTTCAAGGCAGCGAGGCAGAAGTCTTCATCGACATCGCGCCAAGGCTCTTTGTTGCCCCGGGCGCGCACAGAGCCAGAGCCTGCGCACACGGCGCAATCAACTGACCTTAGCGCGCGAAAGTTTACACGCTCCAGGCACGTTGCGCAAACCCAACGATCGCACCAAGGCCTCACAGAGGACCCGAATGAACGCCCATGGCAGACTTCGTTCATGGCCCCCGCGATGTTTCGACACCTCCAACGCCCCCATCGCCCATGCCCCTGCCCCATTGCTGGCGACGGCTCCTGCTGAGCCTGACAGCGACCTGCCTGCTGCTCTGCAGCGGCCTTCCTGCCGCCCAGGTATCTCCTGCCCCACCCGCCCCTGCCACGGGCTTGAAGGTGCTGCACGTCGTCAGCGACGAAAATTTCCCGCCCTACACCTACCGCAACAGCGATGGCGGGCCGGAGGGGCTGCTCATCGACCGTTGGCGCCTGTGGTCCCGCAAAACAGGGGTGCCAGTCGAGTTCAGCCTTCGCCCCTGGGCCCAAGCGCTGCAAGCACTGCAATCCGGCGAGGCCGATGTCATTGACCTGATCTACCGCACCCCTTCACGGGAAGCGCAATACGACTTTTCCCGTCCGTACGCGGACATGCCCGTCGGCATTTACAGCCACGGCGACATCCTGGGCATCCACGACACCGCCACGCTCAAAGGCTTCCTCATTGGGGCACAGGACGGTGACGCCTGCGTCGAACAACTGCAGTCAGCGGGCGTGCGCACCATCGCGACTTACGCCAACTACGAACAGCTCATTCGCGCAGCTCAACGACAAGAGGTCAAGGTCTTCTGCATCGACGAAGGGCCTGCGCGCTTCTACCTCTACAAACTCGGCGTCGACACCGAGTTCAAGCAGTCGTTCGTGCTCTACACCGGCCAGGCGCACCGCGCCGTCAAGGAAGGTCGCACCGATTTGCTGGATTTTGTCGAGAAGGGCATGCAAGCCATTTCCGAGGCAGAGGAGCAGGCGCTGCAAGACAAGTGGCTGGGAGGTGCAAGTCGCGCACCTCACGTGCCCCCACAAGCTTGGTGGGCCGCAGCCACGGTGCTGCTGGGCGCTGGCCTGCTGCTGCTTTGGAACATGCAGTTGCGCCGCCGCGTGAGCGCTCGCACCTCGGCCCTTCATGGCGCGCTTGAGGCCCTGCAACAGGCACACCAGGACACCGAAGTGGCGCGTGCAGACCTGGCTGCCACCCTGGAGGCGATCCCGGATTGGCTGATCGAATTCGACGCCAACGGCCGGGTCGTCAACGCTTTCGCGGGCCGCGAGGGCAGCGCCATCGAAGCAGATGCCACCAGGCTGATCGGACAGCCCCCCGAAGCCTTCCTGCCCGAGGCTGCCGCCCAACTGATGCAGGCATCGGTTGACACCGCGCGCAAAGAAGGAAGAGACCTGGGGCGAAGCATCTGCCTGAATGCGCCATCCGGTCCGCGCTGGCTTGAGCTCTCGAGCACACGCAAGCTGCACGGCCAGCAATTGCACGTGCTCACCCTCGCTCGGGACATCACCCAAAGGCGCCAGGCCGAGGCCGACACAGAGCAAGCCAGGCTGGCTCAAGCTGCGGCCGAGCGCGACAAGCTCTTCAAGGTGCTTTACGAAATGGCACCAGTGGCGATGGCCTTCCAGCGCGGCAACGAGGTCGTGTCCGTCAACCAGCGCTACATGAGCCAGCTCGGCCTGACGGCAGAGGACATTCGCCACCCTGAGCAGTGGTTCCAACGCGCTTACCCCGACCCGGATTACCGCGAGTGGGTGATCCTGCGCTGGCAGCAGGACATCGAGCTGGCCCGCAACGGCGATGGCACCGTGCCGGCACGCGAATACCAGGTCAAGACAGGGCATGGCCACACGCTCGACGTGCTGATTGGCGGACAACTGCTCGATGATGGCCTGCTCATCACCCTGCAAGACATCTCCCCGCTGAAACGAGCCAAGGAAGCGGCCGAAGCCGCCAACGAGGCCAAAAGCGCCTTCCTGGCCACCATGAGCCATGAAATCCGCACGCCACTGAACGCCATCATCGGGCTGACGGCCTTGCTGCTTCGCGACGACCTGCTGGAGCCCACACGCGTTCGAGACCACCTGCGCAAAGTGGAAGGAGCCAGTCAGCTGCTGCTGGGCACCATCAACGACATCCTGGACTTTTCAAAGATCGAGGCGGGAAAGCTGGAGATCGAGCGCCAACCCTTCGAGCCCCGCACGCTGCTGCGCCAACTGGCCTGGACACTCGAAGACCAGGCACGCTCGAAAGGCCTGACGCTGTCGGCGCACGCCGACGCCGAAGTGCCTCAGAGCATGCAAGGCGACCCGCTCAGGCTCGGCCAGGTGCTGCTCAACCTCGGAGGCAACGCGGTGAAGTTCACCGAGGAGGGGCACATCGACATCCGCCTGAGCATCACGCAGGACGCGCAACAGCGCAGCCTGCTGAGGGCAGAGGTCAAGGACTCGGGCATCGGCATCGATGCCGACGCCCAAACTCGATTGTTCAAACCATTTCAGCAGGCCGACAACTCAACCACCCGCCGCTTTGGCGGCACCGGCCTTGGACTGGCCATCAGCCGGCGCATCGTGGAGCTCATGGGGGGACACATCGGTGTGGACAGCCGCCCTGGTGAAGGCTCCACCTTCTGGCTGGAGATCCCCATGACGCAACCCGACCCGACAGACGCCTTGGACACCGCGACCACCCCAGCCGATTCGAGCCTGCCGATGATGGTCAAGCTGCCTGCCGGCCTGAACGTGCTGCTGGCGGAGGACAACGAACTCAACCGAGAACTGGCTTGCGAGCTGCTGCAACTGCATGGCCTGACCGTGCACACCGCCACCAACGGTCGCGAGGCGGTGTCCATGGCAGCAAACCCGAATCAAGCGCTCGACTTGATCCTCATGGACATGCAAATGCCCGAGATGGACGGCCTGGAGGCGACCCGCCTGGTGCGAGCCATGCCTCACCGTCAGCAGGTCCCCGTGATCGCCATGACGGCCAACGCGTCGCTGGACGACAGGCAGCGCTGCATCGATGCAGGCATGAACGACCACCTGCCCAAGCCCTTCGAGCTCACGCGGCTGACGCTGACATTGCAGCGCTGGCTGGCACCGCCCCCAGGCTGAGGGAGCGGCCCGGCCATCTGATCAACTGCGCTCGTTCGTCGCCTGGTTGATCAGTGTGGTCAGCTCCGAGAGGTCCATCACACCCAGGTCCTGGTTGCCACGGGCGCGCACGGCCACCTTGCCGGCTTCCTTTTCCTTGTCGCCCAGCACGATGAAGTAAGGCACCTTCTGAAGCGCGTGTTCGCGGATCTTGTAGGTGATCTTCTCGTTGCGGGTGTCGAGCTTGGTGCGGATGCCGGCCTTGTTCAGCGCGGCCGCCACGTCACGCGCGTAGTCGGCCTGCGCATCGGTGATGTTGAGCACCACGGCCTGCACCGGCGACAGCCACACAGGCAAGGCGCCAGCGTGCTGCTCGATCAGGATGCCGATGAAGCGCTCGAGCGAGCCCAGGATCGCGCGATGCAGCATCACAGGGTGCTTGCGGTCGCTGGCCTCGGTCACGTACTCGGCGCCCAGGCGCTCGGGCATGGAAAAGTCGACCTGGATGGTGCCGCACTGCCAGTGACGACCCAGCGCGTCTTTCAGCGTGTACTCGATCTTCGGGCCGTAGAAGGCGCCATCACCCGGGGCGATGGTGAACTCGCTGTGGGTGGCCTTGAGGCTTTCCATGAGCGCGTTCTCGGCCTTGTCCCACACCTCGTCGGAGCCGATGCGCTTTTCAGGGCGCGTGGCCACCTTGTAGATGATGTCGGTGAAGCCGAAGTCGGCGTAGACCTTCTGCAGCAGCGCCGTGAAGTCCACGCACTCCTGCAGGATCTGGTCTTCGGTGCAGAAGACGTGGCCGTCGTCCTGCGTGAAGCCGCGCACACGCATGATGCCGTGCAGGCCGCCGGTGGGCTCGTTGCGGTGGCACTGACCGAACTCGCCGTAGCGAATGGGCAGGTCGCGGTAGCTCTTGATGCCCTGATTGAAGATCAGGATGTGGCCGGGGCAGTTCATCGGCTTGAGCGCGTAGTCGCGCTTTTCCGACTCGGTGGTGAACATGTTCTCGCGGTACTTGTCCCAGTGGCCGGTTTTCTCCCACAGCGTCTTGTCGATGATCTGCGGGCCCTTGACCTCCTGGTAGCCGTTGTCGCGGTAGACCTTGCGCATGTACTGCTCCACGGCCTGCCACACGGTCCAGCCCTTGGGATGCCAGAACACCACGCCGGGCGCGTGCTCGTCGATGTGGAACAGGTCGAGTTCCTTGCCCAGCTTGCGGTGGTCGCGCTTTTCGGCTTCTTCCAGGCGGGTGAGGTACAGCTGCAGGTCTTCCTTGCTCGTCCAGGCCGTGCCGTAGACGCGCTGCAGCTGCTCGTTGCGGTGGTCGCCGCGCCAGTAGGCGCCAGCCACCTTCATCAGCTTGAAGTGCTTGAGCTTGCCGGTGGAGGGCACGTGCGGGCCGCGGCACAGGTCGGTGAAAGCGCCTTCGCTGTAGAGCGACACGTCCTGGTCGGCCGGGATGCTCTCGATGATCTCGGCCTTGTAGTGCTCGCCCAGGCTCTTGAAATAGGCCACGGCCTCGTCGCGCGGCAGCACGCGGCGCTCGACCTTCTCGTCCTTCTTGGCCAGCTCGGCCATCTTCTTTTCGATGGCGGCCAGGTCTTCGGGCGTGAAGGGGCGCTTGTAGGCAAAGTCGTAATAGAAGCCGTCTTCGATGGTCGGACCGATGGTGACCTGCGCCTCGGGGAACAGCTCCTTGACCGCGTAGGCCAGCAAGTGGGCCGTCGAGTGGCGGATGACATCCAGGCCGTCGGCGTCCTTCTCGGTGACGATGGCCAGTTGCGTATCGGCCTCGATGCGGTATGAAGTATCGACCAGGCGGG
>NZ_DCXA01000068.1:4416-6064 GCF_002328915.1 Aquabacterium sp. UBA2148 | reverse complement strand
CCGACGTGGCGGGCGTCCTGGCGACTGCGGGAGATGCGGACCCGTGCGGGCGACGGGGCCAGGTGGGCGTGAGGGCGCGTTAGCATGCGGGCGGGATCATAGCCAAGCTGCACGAAGTGACCGAACCAAGCCCCACCCCTGCCAGCTCGAACGCGGCCCGACTCGCCGATCCGTCGGCCTTGCCCGACGGCTGGATGGCGCTGCCCATGGGCCCTGGTGTCTCGGCCTTGATGACGGCACGCGCGGGGGGCGTCAGCCCGGATCCCTGGGCGTCTTGCAACCTGGGGGACCACGTCGGAGACGACCCCGCTCGCGTGCACGCCAACCGCGAGGTGCTGGCGCGTTGCCTGCCGGCCCGACCGGTCTTCATGTCGCAGGTGCATGGTGAAGCGGTGGTGCGCCTGCGCTCCGATCCTGCGTTGGGCGCAGCCAGCCCGATCCAGGCTGACGGCGCCTTGAGCACCGAGCCAGGCGTTGCTTGCGTGGTGATGGTGGCCGATTGCCTGCCCATCCTCCTGGCAGCGCCCGAGGGCCGAGGTGTGGCGGCCCTGCACGCCGGATGGCGGGGCTTGGCTGGCAGCGGTCCGGCCTGCCCAACGGGGCGGGGCATCGCCCACACAGGCGTGCTGGCCCTGTGCGAAGCCACGGGCGCCGACCCGGCTGACCTGCGGGCCTGGCTGGGGCCGTGCATCGGGCTGCGGGCCTTTGAGGTGGGCCCCGATGTGCTCGCTGGCTTCGGCGTGACCCCGGTGGAAGGCATCGCGGCGCCTCGCTTCACGCCTTGCGCCGACAGACCAGGCAAGTGGTGGGCCGACTTGCCGGGCCTGGCCCGCGATCGCTTGCAGGCGCTGGGCCTTCGCCACATCGATGGTGGCGATGCCTGCACGGTCTCAGCGCCCGGGCGGTTCTTCTCGCACCGGCGCGACGGGATCAGTGGTCGGCAGGCTGCCGCCATTTGTCTGCATCCCGTCTGAGCCGGTGGCATCGGCCTGCTGCGACTGGGCCCGGGCTTCGAGCTCGGCGCGTTCTGCCTGGCGGATGGCCTTGCGGCGAGCCGGTGCCCCCATCAGGTACAGCACCAGTGCCAGCGGGCCCACGCCATAAAGCAGGAACGTGAAGATGGCGCCCAGCACCGTGCCCTGAGGGTTGGTCGCCTCGGCCAAGGCCATCATCAAGGTCACGTACATCCAGGCGATCGCAACGATCCACATTGTCAGGTCCCGAGTCAGGGCTTCGTCTGGCGCATGCCAGGGTCTTCGCCCACACCGCGGATGCGCAGGGCATGTTGGAATGATGCCAAAGACGGCCGCAAGCCCCTTCACATTCGTTGCCCAAGGTTCAGAATACGGAAACAAACGCGGTTCATGATTCCGGACGAATCCGGAGAGAGCCCAGAAACAGGAGACATATGGCTGTCGCTCAGAGGTCTCGCGCCAAGCGCGAGTTGCTTGCATCCGTGGCCCCGTCCGACGCTGCGTCGATGGGCTCCGCCAAGGCTCCTGCCAAGGCCAACGTCAAAGCCAAAGCCGCCTCCGCTGCCTCTGCCGAGGACCTGAAGGTCAGCCCATCGTCCGCCAAGCCTGCGCGCAAGGGCGCCACCCAGGGCGCAGCCGCCAAACCCAAGGCTGCCCCCACTGCTGCCCCCACT
>NZ_DCXA01000068.1:0-4329 GCF_002328915.1 Aquabacterium sp. UBA2148 | reverse complement strand
CCCCCACTGCTGCCCCCACTGCTGGCAAACGGGCGGCCCGGGTTTCGCCAGCCGGCTCGGGTGCGAGTCGGCGTGCCAGCGCTGCGGCGGGCGCATCGGCCACATCGACCGAGGCTCCGTTTGCGTCGGCAACGGCTTCGGGTCAAGCTGGTGACCCGTTCTCCACCGCGACCCAGGCCTGGTCCAAGCTGCTGGCTGGCAAGCCGCCCTTGCCAGGGTTTGATTTGACGAAGTTTGGCGAGGCGGCTGGGGTGGCTGAGTTGGCCCAAGCCTGGCGCCCCTGGTTGGGGGCGGCTGCCAATGCTCAGAGCCTGGGCACCTCCGATTTCACCAAGGGGCTTGAGCCGGTGGGTCAAGCCGTTGGTGCCATGGGGCAGAGCCTGGGCGCCACCCTGCAATCGTTGGCCGGCCTGAACATCCCGGCCGAGCAACTGCAATCGATCCAGCAGGACTACCTGCGGCAGGCCGGCGAGCTCTGGAACCAGGCCCTGCAGCAGCCTGATGCGGTCAAGGTGAGCGACAAGCGCTTTGCCTCGCCCGAATGGAGCCAGTCGCCGGGCAGTGCCTTCATGGCCTCGATGTACCTGCTCAATGCGCGCACCTTGCAGCGCCTGGCCGACAACCTCACCGGCGACGACAAGGCCCGCCAGCGTGTGCGCTTCGCTGTTCAGCAATGGGCCGATGCAGCCTCGCCAGCCAACTTCCTGGCGTTCAACCCGGAGGCGCTGAGCAAAGCCGTCAGCACCAAGGGTGAGAGCCTGACCCAGGGCCTGAGCCACCTGCTCAACGACATCCGCCAAGGGCACATGTCCCAGACGGACGAGAGTGTGTTCGAGGTGGGGGTCAACGTGGCCACCACCCAGGGTTCGGTGGTCTACGAGAACCCGTACTTCCAGCTCATCGAGTACAAGCCGCTGACGGCGCAGGTGCACGAGGTGCCGTTCCTGTTCGTGCCGCCCTGCATCAACAAGTACTACATCCTGGACTTGCAGCCTGACAACTCCCTGGTGCGCTACCTGCTCTCGCAGGGGCACCGGGTGTTCATGGTCAGCTGGGTCAATGCCGACGACAGCCTGGCCAAGGCCACTTGGGACGATTATGTCGAGCATGGTGTCACGCGTGCCATCGACGTCACCCGGGAGGTCACCGGTGCCGATCAGATCAACGCCTTGGGCTTTTGCGTCGGCGGCACCTTGCTGGCCACGGCGCTGGCGACGCTGGCCACCCAGGGCCGCAAGCCCGTTCGCAGCCTGACCCTGCTGACCGCCTTCCTGGATTTCGTCAACACGGGCACGATGGATGTCTTTGTGGACGAGGCCATGGTGCGCATGCGCGAGATGACGATGGGCGCCGACAGCCCGATGGGCGGAGGCCTGCTGCGAGGCAATGAGCTCGCGGCCACCTTCTCCTTCCTGCGCGCCAACGACCTGGTCTGGAACTACGTCATTGGCAACTACCTCAAGGGTGAGCTGCCGCCGGCTTTCGACCTGCTCTACTGGAACAGCGACAGCACCAACCTGCCGGGCCCCATGTACACCTGGTACCTGCGCAACACCTACCTGGAAAACAAGCTGTGCAAGCCGGGGGCGGTCGATGTCTGTGGCGTGCCGCTGGACATGCGCCGCCTGGACATGCCGACCTTCATCTACGGTTCGCGCGAAGACCACATCGTGCCTTGGGACAGCGCTTATGCCTCATCCCAGGTGGTCAGTGGCCCGAAGACCTTCGTGCTTGGCGCGTCTGGTCACATCGCCGGCGTGATCAACCCACCCGAGAAGAAAAAGCGCAGCCATTGGGTCAGTTCGGCACGGACCTTGCCTGCCACCGCGCAAGCCTGGATGGAGACCGCCACCGAGCAGCCTGGCAGTTGGTGGCCGGTGTGGGCGGGCTGGCTTGCTGAACAAGCGGGCAAGATGGTTCCCGCGCCCAAGCAGCCTGGCAGCCGGCAGCACCCCGTCATCGAGGCCGCACCCGGTCGTTACGTCAAACGCAAGGCCTGATCCCCGGGGTCGCCACGAGCGGCCCTGGTCACGTCAACCGAAGTCACAAGGAACTCACCATGACCGACATCGTGATCGTTGCTGCGGCCCGCACCGCGGTGGGCAAGTTCGGCGGCGCGCTCGCCAAAACCCCGGCTGCTGAACTGGGCGCCACCGTCATCCGTGATCTGCTGCGTCGCTCTGGTTTGCCAGGCGATCAGGTCAGCGAGGTGATCATGGGCCAGGTGCTGCAAGCCGGTTGTGGCCAGAACCCAGCCCGTCAGGCCATCATCAAGGCCGGCTTGCCCAACGCTGTGCCCGGCATGACCATCAACAAGGTGTGCGGCTCGGGTTTGAAGGCCGTGATGCTCGCCGCCCAGGCCATCCGCGACGGCGATGCAGAAGTGGTGATCGCAGGCGGCCAGGAAAACATGAGCCTGTCGCCGCACGTGGTGCCCAATTCGCGCGAAGGTCAGCGCATGGGCAACTGGAGCATGGTCGACACCATGGTCAACGACGGTCTGTGGGACGTCTACAACCAGTACCACATGGGCATCACGGCCGAGAACGTGGCCAAGCAGTACGGCATCAGCCGCGAGGCGCAGGATGCGCTGGCGCTGGCCTCGCAGCAAAAAGCCGCCGCTGCACAGGATGCAGGCCGATTCAAGGACGAGATCGTGCCGGTGTTGATCCCCCAGAAAAAGGGCGATCCGCTGAGCATCGATGCCGACGAGTACATCAACCGCAAGACCAATGCCGAAGCCTTGGCTGGCCTGCGTCCGGCCTTCGACAAGGCGGGCAGCGTGACCGCAGGCAACGCGTCTGGCATCAACGACGGCGCGGCGGCCGTGATGGTGATGAGCGCCAAGCGCGTCGAGCAGCTGGGCCTGAAGGTGCTGGGCCGCATTGCCTCGTACGCCAGCGCGGGGTTGGACCCGGCGATCATGGGCATGGGCCCGGTGCCTGCGGCCCGTCGCGCACTCGAGCGCGCCGGCTGGAAAGCCGCCGACCTCGACCTGCTGGAGATCAACGAAGCCTTTGCCGCCCAGGCCTGTGCCGTGCACCAGGAAATGGGTTGGGACACGAGCAAGGTCAACGTCAATGGCGGCGCCATCGCCATTGGCCACCCCATCGGCGCGTCGGGTTGCCGCATCCTGGTGACCCTGCTGCACGAGATGGCGCGCCGCGATGCGAAGAAGGGCATCGCCTCGTTGTGCATTGGCGGTGGCATGGGCGTGGCCCTGACCATCGAGCGCTGAAGCGCAACCCCTTTCAACAGTCAACAGTTCACAGCCCACAGAGGAGCATCACATGAGTCAGAAAGTAGCCTACGTCACCGGCGGCATGGGTGGCATCGGCACCGCCATCTGCCAACGCCTGCACAAAGACGGTTTCAAGGTCATCGCGGGCTGCGGCCCAAGCCGTGACCACGCCAAGTGGCTGGAAGAGCAGAAGGCCTTGGGCTACAACTTCTACGCGTCGGTGGGCAACGTGTCAGACTGGGATTCGACCGTGGCAGCGTTCCAGAAGACCAAGGCCGAGCACGGCCCGATCGATGTGCTGGTCAACAACGCCGGCATCACCAAGGACGGCATGTTCCGCAAAATGACCAAGGGCGATTGGGACGTGGTCATCGACACCAACCTCAACAGCTTGTTCAACGTGACCAAGCAGGTCATCGATGACATGGTGGACCGTGGCTGGGGCCGCATCGTCAACATCAGCTCGGTCAACGGCGAGAAGGGCCAGTTTGGCCAAACCAACTACTCGGCTGCCAAGGCCGGCATGCACGGTTTCACCATGGCCCTGGCCCAGGAAGTGGCCAACAAGGGCGTGACGGTGAACACGGTGTCGCCGGGCTACATCGGCACCGAGATGGTCCGCTCGATCCGTCCGGACGTGCTGGACAAGATCGTGGCCACCATCCCGGTCAAGCGCCTGGGCACGCCGGAGGAAATCGCTTCGATGGTGTCTTGGGTGTCGAGCGACGAGGCCGGTTTTGCCACCGGTGCCGACTTCTCGGTCAACGGTGGCCTGCACATGGGCTGATGCCTGGTTGATGGCTGTTCGCTAATGGGCTTTGGGGCTTGGAGGTGAACATTCGAAACCCCGCGTGCCGCTGGTCGGCCGCGGGGTTTTGTTTTGGTTGTTGTCAGGCGGCCCTGGGTGGGTGCGCTTGGATGTTTGAGTTGGCGAGTGGTTGGTTGGGGTGGGGGTCACGTTGAGCACCGGTCAGGGGGCGAGGGGGCCTGCTCCGGGGCCACGCTCGCGGGGCACCACCGCGCCCTGCATTCGTCACCCCCTGAACACCGACCAGGTGGTTGCAGAGTCAGGACACCGCGAATGGGCC